>CALMMY010000161.1 GCA_937868695.1 uncultured Comamonadaceae bacterium | reverse complement strand
CGGTTGTCGAAGAGGGGCGTGCAGGCTCGTTGGCGTGCGGTGCGTTGCAAGGGGGGGACAGACAGCTCAGCGTCTGGCACCGGGCAGGGTGCTGTCGGTGGTGCCCAGCATGGCTTCGATCAGACCCTGGGCATACGGGGATGTGTCGCGCGAAACGGGGTCGTCATAGCTGAACTCGGTGGGCGCGGAGGCCAGCGGCATGTCACCAGTGTCGAATTCCAGCGTTTCGGGGCGGATGCCTTTCAGGACGGCCACCACCTCTTCGGCCCGGCCATCTTTCTGGGCCAGGGCCTGCAGACTGGCCATGCGTTCGGGGTCAAACGGCATGGCGTTGGCCAGCAGCTGGCGTTCCAGCATTTTCTGGTGCAGTGCAAACCCGGTCAGCGGATCGGCCCCCAGCTTTTTCATGCGCTGGTAGGCCCACGTGTCGGCCCGGTCGAACACCGTGGCCGCCACCCGCGACACGCCGCCCAGCATGCCCTTGTTGGCAGCCACCTGCTGCATGCTGGCCACCACCTGGGCCTGGGTGAGCTGCTGGGCCGTTTTCACCAGCTGGCCGCGCACACGGTCGGCGGCAAATTGCTTGGCCTGTTCAATGAGCTGCTGCTTGAGCAGGTCAGCCGCCACGGAGGCGGCGGCTTTCTGGGCCGTGGCCACGGCGGCTTCAGCGGCCATCGCCGCGCCTTTGAGGCCGGAGGCGATGGTGGCGAGCGTGTACAGCGAGCCGATCACCTGTGAGCCGTAGTGGTAAGTTTTCATGCGGGCACCGCCCTCTTCCGACACGCCCTGTGTCCACAGCACAGTCCACAGGGCTTCGTCATCGGTCAGGTCGGCGTTGGCCACTTGCATGGGGTGGTAGCTCATCAGCCAGTGGTATTCCTGCAATTCGGGGGTGTTGGGCGGGGCCAGCCGGGTGTAGCCCCGGCAGACTTCAAAGGGCACCAGCTTGACGGTCCGGCCTGCGGCGGTCTTGACGGGGAAGGGCCGTCCCCGGTCGCGCATGTCGGCCAGCTCCTTGAGCATTTTTTCGGCTTCGTTGCTGGCGGTGCCGTCGATCTCCACCAGCTTGTCGCCCGGCTTGAGCGTGGTGCCGGGTGCGGCTGCGATCACGGTCGGGCGCTCATCCACTTTCAGGGCGCGCACCCAGGCCACGCGGTCGGTTTCGGCCCACTGCTGGCTGGTGGCCACGGCAATGGGCAGCTCCCACTGGCGGCTGCAGTCGGCATCGTTGAGCTGGGCCGAGCGGGCAATGGCCGGGCGCAAGGCCTGTTCACCGCGTCCGTAGGCCTGGATGTTGGCCAGCAGCTCGGGGTTGACGGGGCGGCCATCGTCCACGGTGTATTTGGGGCCGGCACAGCCGCCCAGCAGCAGGCCCAGGCTGGTGACCGCCACGGCCAGCAGGCTGCGTGGGGGCAACGGGGTGGGCAGACGGTTGGCGTGCCAATGGGGGTGGGTGAACAGACTCATGGGTGACAGCGGGTGGATAAGTGACGGCACGAACCGCAAGCTTACTGCGCCCCGGTGCCGATTTGGGCCCGCGATGCCTGACACAATGGTGGCGTGCTGAACATTCTGTGGGTCACCTTTCCATTTTTTGCCCTGGTGGGCTGCGGTTTTGTCGCGGCCCGTCGCCGCCTGCTGCCGCTGGATGCGATTGGCGGGCTCAACGGCTTTGTGCTGTTTTTTGCGCTGCCGTGCATGCTGTACCGCTTCGGCTCGACCACGCCCATCGCGCAATTGCTGGATGCCTCGGTGTTTGGCGTGTACCTGCTGTGTGCGCTGGTGATGGTGGCCTTTGCCGTGGCCATGACGCTGAGCGAGCGCATCCGCTGGAACGATGCGGCCTTCGGGGCGCTGGTGGCGGCGTTTCCCAACACCGGCTTCATGGGCGTGCCGCTGCTGGCCACCCTGCTGGGGCCGAAAAGCGTGGGGCCGGTGATCGTGGTCATTGTGGTGGACATGGTGGTGACGAGTTCGCTGTGCATCGCACTGTCGCGGCTGGATGGGGCGGCTGGCGGTGCCAAGGGGGCGCTGGAGGCCGCTGGCAAGGCGCTGCGGGGCGTGGTGGCCAACCCCATGCCCTGGGCCATTGTGCTGGGCGGTGTGGCCTCGGCCATCGACTACCAGTTGCCCGCCCCGCTGCAAAAAACCGCCTGGCTGCTGGCCGATGCCGCCTCACCCGTGGCGCTGTTCACCATTGGCGCGGTGCTGGCGCGGGCACAGATGACGGTGGATCACCCTTCGCCGCTGAGCGACTACGTGCCTCCCGCGCTGATGAAGCTGCTGCTGCATCCGCTGCTGGTGCTGTGTGTGGGCGTGGCCGCCATCCAGCTGGGCGTGCCGCTGGACCGGTTCTCGCTGACGGTGATGGTGCTGGTGGCCGCGCTGCCCAGTGCCAGCAACGTGTCGTTGCTGTCCGAGCGGTTCCAGGCCGACACCGGCCGCATTGCCCGCATCATCCTGGTGTCCACCGTGGCCGCGTTTGTCACATTCTCTGCGGCGGTGTCCTGGCTGGTGTGAAGATTCAGATCGCAATCGGGTCCACGTCGATGGCCCAGCGGATCAGGCCCTTGGCTTCGGGCAGGCTGCGGCATTGCGCCAGCGCGGCATGCCACTGGCCCAGCACCCGTTGCAGGGCGGGGCGCGAGTCACTTTCCAGCAACATATAAGCCCGCTCCACATTGGCCACCCGCTGGATGGTCATGGGCACGGGCGGGTAGAGCATCAGGTGCTCGGCCCCGTCCAGCAGGCGCGCGGCTTCGCGGGCCGCTGACAGAAAAGCCTGGGCCGCTTCCTGGGTGCGGGCTTCGGCCCGCAGCAGCGCCTGGTGGCTGAAGGGGGGCATCTGCGCGGCCTGGCGTTCTTCAAGTTGCTGGGCGGCGAAGGCCTCGAAGTCGTGGTGCTTCAGGGCGCTGAACAGGGCGTGGGTGGGGTGCCAGGTCTGCACCCACATCTGCGCCGACTCGCTCAGCCCGGCCTCGCGCCCGGCCCGGCCTGCGGCCTGCATCAGCAGCGAGAACAGGCGCTCGGGGGCGCGGTAGTCGCTGGCAAACAGGGCTCCGTCGGCATTGATGGCGGCCACCAGCGTGATGCGCCTGAAATCATGCCCCTTGGCCACCATCTGCGTGCCCACCAGCACATCCACTTCGCCGCTGTGCATGCGTTGCAGCTGGGCTTCCAGGCTGCCCTGGGCGCGGGTGCTGTCGGCATCCATGCGGGCCACGCGCAGCGGCTGGCCATCGGGCCGCAGCTGGCCGCTGAGCAGGGCGGCCACCTGTTCTTCCAGCTGCTCGGTGCCTTTGCCGATGGGGGTGATGTCGAGGTTGCCGCAGTCGGGGCAGGCGCGGGGCACGCGCTCGGTGAAGCCGCAGTGGTGGCAGCGCAGGGTGCGGTCGAGCTTGTGGAACACGCGAAAGGCGCTGCAACTGGGGCACTGGCTTTTCCAGCCGCAGGCGTGGCAGGCCAGCACGGGCGCGTAGCCCCGGCGGTTGAGCAGCAGCAGCGACTGCTCGCCCCGCGCAGCCCGCTCGGCGATGGCAGCCACCAGGGCGGGGGCCAGCACCGTGCCTTTGGGCTGGCGGGCCATGTCCAGCAGGCGCAGTGCGGGCAGCTGGCCGCCGCCCATGCGGCTGGGCATGTTCAGCCGCAGGTAGCGGCCTTGCAGGCTGGCCTGCCAGGTTTCCAGCGATGGCGTGGCCGAGCCGAGGATGACCTGGCAGCCGGGGCCGTGGCGGCTTTCCAGCTGGGCGCGGTAGATGGCCAGGTCGCGGGCGGAATAACGGGCTCCTTCCTGGCTTTTGTAGCTGGGGTCGTGTTCTTCGTCCACCACGATCAGGCGCAGCCGGGGCAGGCTGGCCAGCACCGCCATGCGGGTGCCCAGCACGATGCGGGCCTGGCCCAGGTGGGCGGCCAGCCAGTTGCCCAGGCGCTGGGCCGGGGTCAGGCCGCTGTGCATGGCCGCCACCTGGGCCGCACCGAAGCGGGCCTCGAAGCGTTGCTGCAACTGCGGGGTGAGGTTGATCTCGGGCACCATCACCAGCACCTGTGCGCCGGGGTCTTGATCCAACAGGCGCTGGGCGGCTTGCAGGTACACCTCGGTCTTGCCGCTGCCGGTGGCCCCGAACAGCAGCACCGGCTGGCGGGCGGTGGCCAGGGCATCGAGGCAACTTTGCTGCTCGGGGCTCAGGGCGGGTGCGGTTTCGGTGGCCAATGGGGCACCGGGCTGTGGCCCGGCAGCCTGCTTGGCCCGTTTGTTCAGCCGCCGCTGCCACTGGGCGGGTTGCAGGTCGCGCAGCTGGGGGGGCAGGGCGGCCAGAGCCACTTCGCCCAAGCTGCGCTGGTAATAGCGGGCGGTGAAGGCCACCAGGGTGCGCCAGGCTTCGTTGAGCGGCGGGCAGCCGGGCAGCACGCTGGCCACCGGGCGCATCTGGGCCGGGTTCAAGCCTTCCGGTGGCTGGGCGGGGCAGCTCCACACCACGCCGGGCACATCGCGGCTGCCCAGCGGCACGCGCACCAGGCTGCCCGGCTCCAGAGCCTGTGGGCTGTGGTAACTCAGGGTCTCGGCCAGTGCGCGGTGGGCCGGTGTGGGCACCACCACGGCGGGCCAGAATCCCTGCTGGCTGGTGCCGGATTCATCCGAAGACATGGAATGGGGGGTAAGTCATTGATTTGTCACAGATTCCGGAGTCATCCAAGATTTCTGTGGATAACTTTGTTGATATCCTGTCCAAACGCCCGTCTAAGCCAGAGAAATCAAGGGTTTCGTTGGATTGCCCATCAAAAAGGCAATTTGACGAAATCCATATAAATCAATAACTTATTATCGCTAGGTGTTTGATAGCTAAGAGTGCCCGCCAGTTCGTGAGTCGGTGGCGTGTGCTCAAAATTTTGTGCATAACCCCGGTCAAGCCAGTGCGTAAGGGGGTGTTTTCTGTGCTAGCCGATGGGCGGGTGTTGCTAAAAATGGAGCGTCCGGGCCACGCCGCTGGCGGCTTGGGGCGGAGGCTGCGCTGAGGTGCAGACCGGTGCCCCAAGGCGCGGATCAAGCCATCAGGCGCATTTTTTTGGAGTGCCCATGCACGGCTTCGACCAGTGCGGCCACGCTTTCTGGCGGGGTGAACTGGCTGATGCCGTGGCCCAGGTTGAAGATGTGGGTGGGGCCGG
>CALMMY010000160.1 GCA_937868695.1 uncultured Comamonadaceae bacterium | reverse complement strand
GCCCCTTGGTGGGCGACCGCTGCGCAAGCGGGCAACACTTCGGCAAACCCGAAGTAACCGCCCGCATTTGCATGCTTTTTCTCTGGTCAACCCGTCCATAGCATGTGCCGTTTCACCACGGACGTTCCGTCCGGCCCAAGGGAACCCACATGCACACTGCCGACCAGAAAGCCATTCTTGCCATTGCCCTCCACGCCGCCTTTGCCGACGGCACCAAAGACGACCGCGAACGCGAAGAAGTGCGGCGCATTGCCGACGCACTGGCCAGCGACACCGCCGCCATCGACCTGCGCACCCTGTACCAAGATGTGCTGCTGAAACGCTTCAGCGTTGAACAAGCCGTGGCCAGCCTGCAAGACCAGGGCCTGCGCCAATACGCCTACGAAATGGCGCTGTGCGTGTGCGAGGCCGATGGCCGCACCACCCCCGCCGAGCGCCAGTTTCTGGCCCAACTGCAAACCAGCCTGGGCCTGGGCGATGGCCAGGCCCGCGACATCGAACGCGAGGTGGACAGCTTCGCCGCTCATCAGCCCTACGCAGCACCCAACACCGCACCCGTGGCAGACCGCAGCGATGCGGAGCTGGACAAATCCATCCTCAACTACGCCCTGCTCAACGGTGCGCTGGAGCTGCTGCCGCAATCGTGGGCCACGATGGCCATCATCCCGCTGCAAGTGAAGATGGTGCATGCCATCGGCAAGGCACACGGGGTGTCGATGGATCAGGGGCACATCAAAGAATTCATTGCCGCCGCAGGCGTGGGCCTCACCTCGCAATACCTGGAACAGTTCGGGCGCAAGCTGCTGGGCGGCCTGCTGGGCAAGGTGGCGGGCAAAACGGTGGGCGGCATCGGCGGCGCGGCCACGGGCGTGGCCTTCTCGTTTGCCACCACCTATGCGCTGGGCCAGGTGGCCAAACGCTACTACGCCGGGGGCCGGGTGATGAGCACAGACCTGCTGCGCAACAGCTTCCAAAGCCTGCTTGGCCCCGCCAAACAGCTGC
Source organism: uncultured Comamonadaceae bacterium (assembly GCA_937868695.1). Lineage (GTDB taxonomy): Bacteria > Pseudomonadota > Gammaproteobacteria > Burkholderiales > Burkholderiaceae_C > UBA2334. The sequence continues at coordinate 8,075 of CALMMY010000160.1, read as the reverse complement.
AAACCCAGTACCTGCCGCAAATTCAGCACAAAGCCGCCACGCTGGATGCCGCACAAGTGATGGCGATGGTGCGCGGCCAGTGATGCGCCAGCCCACACCCCTCCGCAGCCCAGCGACCACCACCACCCACCATGCAGACCCTGTTTGAACGCCTGCGGGCAATGGCACCCAGCCGCGCACAACTGGAGGCCACACCCGGCCTGCGCCGACTCGCCCCCCACCTGTCGCACCCCAAGCTGTGGGTGTGGTCGCGCCGGGGCGTGGCAATGGGGTTGGCGTTGGGCCTGTTCATCGGGCTGCTGATTCCGGTGGCGCAGTTTCTGTTTGCGGCGGTGGCCGCCATGTGCCTGCGGGCCAACATTGCCGTGGCCGCCGTGGGCACGCTGGTCAGCAACCCGCTGACCGTGCCGCCCATTTACTACGCCGCCTACCACCTGGGCGCGTGGGCCACCGGCACATCGGCGGCAGAAGGCATGTCGCTGGCCGACCCCTGGAGCCTGGTAGAACACTTCGGCACCATCGGCCTGCCACTGTTCACCGGCCTGGCCATCACCGCATCGGTGGCCGCCGTGGCCGGCTACCTGCTGATTTCGCAAGTGTGGATACGGCGCGTGAATGCCAAGCGGCGCTGCTGCGTGCGTGGCTGAAGCGGGAACAGCCTGCACAGGCCAGCAACAGCCAGCAGCGACCACCGGAAGCCGTCTGTAGCCATCAGAGTTCACCAAAAAGCATAGCAAAAAATGTGAGCTGCTTGCGCATTTTATGATTGCATTTTTTGCCAATATCAGCATTGAAAATTAGCTTGAAAACCTGAAAAAACACCTTCCAAAGGCCCCCAGACACTTCTGGCAAACGGTTGGGAGCATTTTGGGGGGCTGTTTTCAGAAAAATTTAGCATTTTTCAATGTAGAAAATGCCGGTTTATGCATATTTAAAATGCGCAAGCAGCTCACACTTTTTACTATGCTTTTTGCAAGTATTCGGGGGCGTTATACAACATTCTCTGAGTTTGTTGTATAGCGGCTGGGGCCTGCGCCTGGGGGCTGCCAACCGCCTACGCCCTTGCCGCTTCTGCTGCAATGTGCCCCGCCAGCGTCGCCACGAACGAACGCAACCGACTTCAAACCGCCGAAACTTTCACCGCAAATTTCGCACAGGTTTGATCAAAACGACATGGTTTGTCACCTCTGTTCGTATGATGAAGAAACTCCAAAACGCTTCACCAACGCACTGACAGATGCCAGCCAACAGCTGGTCACAAACCGTTTTTATGGCGCAAAAAATATCCACCAGGGAAACCATTGCCTACCGCCTCACAGAGTTGCTTCGTCGGCTCAACAGCGGTGAAAAACTTGACCCCTTGGCACTCACCCAAGAATTTGGTGTCAACCTGCGCACCATCCAGCGCGACCTGAACGAACGGCTTGGTTTTCTTGACTTACAAAAAAACAACGGGCTTTACCAAGTCAGCAGTTCACGGTTAGGCCTGCTGACACCGCGCGACGTGGAACGGTTTGCTTCGGTGGCGGGCTTGCAGGGCCTGCACCCACGGCTCAGCACCGAGCTGCTCAGAGACTTGCTCGACAGCCGATTGCAAAGTCTGCAAATACGCGGCCACCAATACGAAAACCTGACCGGGCTCGAAGAGAGCTTTAGCCAACTACAACAAGCCATCGAACGCTGCCAGCCGGTCAGCTTTCGTTACCGCAAAACTGATGGAGAAAAACGGGTCGAAGCGATTCAACCTTACAAGTTGATCAACCAAGACGGCATCTGGTATCTCGCCGCCAGCGATGGCGGGGCACTCAAGTCTTACAGTTTCACCAAAATCAGCGCAGTGCTGGTAGCGAGCGACACCACTTTTGAACCCGATCCCGCCATCGTCCAAACGCTGGAGCGGGAAGACAGCATTTGGCTCAACCTCAAAAAGACCGAGGTCGTCCTGCAAATAGAGGGTGAAGCCGCCGACTATTTCCGTCGCCGCAAACTCATTGATGGCCAGAAGATTGAAAAAGAATTGGCTGACGGTGGCCTGCTCATCTCGTGCCTCATTGCACACCCAAACCAGATTCTGCCCACCGTGCGCTACTGGCTACCCCACGCCCGCATCATCAGCCCGGCACGGTTGCAGACCGAGCTGGAACAACAACTCGGGCGCTACCTGGGCACAAACGCCTGACCCCCCGAAAACACCCACCACAACCCACCACCAGAGAGAAAACGAACATGTACAACAACGCCTCCCCCCTGGAATACCTGGCCTCCTTCGCCATCACGTTCGCCGCTGGCATGGTCACCGCCGCTGCGCTCAGTACTTATTCGCAATGGCTGCAAAAGCGTGCATCCACCACCACAGCTTCCACGAAATAAAGAAGCCACCATGCCCGTCGCCTTGCCGCCCACCGTTTTCACTTGCCCCGCATGTGACTGGACAAAAACCCTGCCCAGAAGAAGCGACGCGATGATGGTGGGCATCAACCATTTCGTTTCATGCCCGACATGCGGCCACAAACCGTTGAACATGAAAACTGTTGGCACGCTCAAAGCGTCATGGCTCGGGCTTTGGAGCCGGGGACAGCGGTAAATTTTTACCAGAAAGGGGAGTCTTTACAAATACAAACAAAACCTATTTCTTGGTAGAAAAAAACTCCACCCTCATCATTGACCTTCAAAAAACACATCTTATGGCGCATATTATTTGTGGTGCTGATCTTTATGTGGAAAACCTCCGCCTGGCACTTGCACAACCGTTAAACATGTCGTATGCCATATTTCGTTATGGTTCAGGTCTTGAAGAATCGGATGCGTTGCCCATTCGGCGCTTGGTTCAAAGCCTGCATGATTTGATTCCGCACCTGAGTCTGGCCGCCGCTGCAAGAGACAACTTACCCGACGACAGAATGCTTGCAGCAGTGGCATTGAATTCCGTCACCACACCATCACATCTTGTCGCAAAAAAACGCCCAAGCCTGCACCATCACATTGAAGATGCCTTACTGGTTCATTTACTTGCGGCTGAAATGGTTGACCCTAGCAAGGAGATTTACCACATGAACTTGGTCGCACAAAGCGATGTTTCAAGCATCATGGCGAAAGTGGATGAACCGCTTTCGGGACTGATCAATGGTTTTATGTTTGTTGTGCGGAAAAAGCTTCATGGCGATGAGAGTTTTTCCTGTGCTCCGATGCGTTCAGCGGGGGTTGATTTGAGTCGGGTGGTTTACCATCCATAAATCAAGTTTACAATTAATTTATTATCAACTTCAAAACCAAGACACATAATGCATATTATTAATTTCACCAATACACCATCACTCAAAGATCAAGTACAGAGAAATATTCGCAATCGAATTAGCTTTCGTGTTGACGGTGTCTCCGGTAGCATGAGTGAGGCTATAAATATCATTGAGCGAGAAATTGAAACACAAGGCTTAAGTTGCCGAATATACACAGCAGGCAGAATTGCTGCTACCGGCGCAACTCTTTTTGGTGGACTAACAAGTATTGTAGGTATTGCGAGCGTCGTGGGCATCGCGGCACATAACATAGTAACACTTAACCCTGATTACGAAATAAAAAAACACAAGATAGATGGAGCCATCAGCGTAAGTTACGAAAAAAGTCAATAGATTTTAAATTATGTTATTCACAACAATCAAGCACTTGCAATAACACAAAAAATCAAGATAACCACATCACATCGCATAAATTAATCCAGCCGAAATTAATATTTTTATATGAAATCAACTTTCACTCTTTTAATATTTTTACTTTTAATCAGTGGCTGCGACAAAAAAACTGATAAAGATATCACATCCACCCAAATTTCAACTACTCAGTGCATGAAAGATACCGATTGCAAAGGTGATCGCATCTGTGAGGTTGGTGTATGTACTTCACCACAATCAAATTCAACTCATACGGTAAGCAAAAACTCTCATGCCATTGAGACAAAAAAAGGGGAAGTACAAGAAACTAACTCACCTCTTGATTCAGGTACAAATTCGCAATGTGAGGAAGGAATAAATGGCGCGCCCGCATTTGGTTCTTCATTTAATGGCGGAGCGTACCTTTGCCGCGAAAAAGTTGAAACCTATTGGAATGACTGGTATGCATTGAATGCCACTCAAAACACCCTTGATGTACACGGGGAAGGAAAAACCACCGAATTCAAAGGGCATTTGACTATTAACTGCGATACTGGAAAACATAATTGGTCTAAAGCAACAGACATGGATCAGCAGTTAACATCCAACACAGATATTGCCGAAATAGTTCCCCTAGATGTTATTAAAAAAGCTAAGCGGCATATCTGCAAAATCAAATAATATTACACAATAAATTATGCACCATCAATCTTAATTATCCTCATCAAAAACAACTCAATCACTCATCCATAGCCAATTAAAATCATGTCAAATAATAAATTCAACACATCATATTCAGAAGATAGTTTTTGGGAAAAGATTAAAAGTCATGCAAAGTCAGCCGGCGAGGAGGTCTTAACAGTAGCATTAAAAATGTATTTTTCAGCAATCGATTCAGATACCCCAGCATGGGCAAAGGCAACTATTTATTCTGCCCTTGGATATTTCATATTACCAATTGACGCTGTGCCTGATATGCTGCCTGCGGTTGGATACACAGACGATCTTGGTGTATTGGCTGCGGCGTTTACTGCTGTAGCTGTGCATATTAAGGACAGGCATGTCAAGGAAGCAAAGGAAATTTTGGCGAGATGGTTTTCTTAATTCAATAATTTCTAATTGAATTAAAGACAGACTCAATACCAACGCCTGTTCTATTACTAAAAAACAGTATGGAATCTGAGTCTGAAATTGAGAGACGAGTTCGTATATCGTTTTCAACAGACAGGAAATCGTCGCCCTCAAGGCTGTCGGCAAATGATTTTGCGATAGAAATTTTCTTTCCAGATCCAGCAATTAAGCGAAAAATACTCTCATCCGAAGAGTGCAATTTTCCATTAATCACGAAAATAAATGCATCAAAATTCCTGAACGGAAAAGAAGACGAAAACAAATAAAGGGGGTGCGATGAGGTGTCATAACCCGGAACGTCAGCAAATACATAGCGTTCGTAAACACTGAGCAAGTTGCAAGAAGCATCACTAGACCAGTCAGTTGCGTCAGTTTGAGCCCCGATAACGGGCAAGGGCTCAACTTTTCCATTGGTCATTTTTTTGAGTAAAGATGATTTACCCGCTCCGGGTTGCCCGATAATCGCTATTTTGCATCCAGAATTACATCGTAACTCCTCCTTTAATCGTTGAAAATTCAATTCAAGAGTTGTTTTTCTACGTGGAGATGGCGCTTCATCTTCATCGGTCACTGCATCGTAGATGGCTTTACCGACCAATCCAATAACAGGTATTGCAAGCCACCACATACTTATTCCCCGAGTTTGTTATTTAATATTTCCTCGGCAAGCTCATGACAATCACTGAGATAGCTATTGCCAACATTGGATGTAATAGCATAACCGAGTCCAGCCGCAATCGCCTGTCCGACTAATGGTATATATTTTGCAAATGCTTTGACTGCCTGCCGACCAGCGAAACTCTTTAGCAACATCAAGAGGCCTTCTTTCGCAGCATATTGAACAACATTATTCGCAAGGCGACCTACAACAGGGATTGAAGACTGCTTGAGACTAGTGAGGAAGTTATCGGTTAGTCCGTAATCGTCACGGATTTCTTTAAATAACTTCATAATTATTGAAATATCGACTGCAACATCGACCCCCGGAACCGGGTTAATTCCATTGGCTGCAGCAGCCGCTGCGGCATATGAAACATATTTCTCGCAGGCTGATCTTTTTTCTTGCAGGAAGCGCATGCTGTATGCCTTGGCACCTCGTACCCAGCGCTCTCTTTTCGCTCCATCGAGATTGTTCTGAATTTCAATATTGAGAGAATCTAACCCGGTGCCTTTCCTGCAACTAGTAAAGACAATTTTCACAGAATGACCAACATGATTTGTTATGTCATTAATCTTTCTTTGCTCTAGCTCTTCAATCGGTACTTCGTCTTCCCAAAGCTCGTCGTGTTTGTTTACGACAAATACGCATACTTTTCCGCGCCTTGCTAATTCTTGAAAAAATTCGGTATCGGCTTGATGAAGCTTGCCACTCGTGACACATAAAAAAAGATCAAACTGCTGAATACTAAACTTTTCAAAGTACGATTCCTTTGGGAAGTTTTTCGTCCCGTATCCAGGCAAATCGACAAACCGCAATCCTTTTACCTCATACGATGCCGCTTCGACGGTTTTATCTGTTTCAACGCCAACTTCCGCGACTTTTTTTCCAACAATTTTATTGATCAGTGAGGACTTACCTGCGCCGGGTTGACCAAACAACGCGACTGACACAGTAGTGCCATTCTCTTCATCTAGTTTGCGACGAATTTTTTCTGCTTCATCATGAATTGACATAATTTTCTCCTGAGACATAACGTGATATAGACAATCGCCCACTTGGCATTCCCAAGACAGACAACGAAACAAACCGGTTCAATGAATTCAGCAAATTCATGCGCCACCGCCAGCCGCTTCCCCCGCAGCCAATCAGCGCAACATCCGTGACAGTTGCCAAATTCCCCCCCCCCTGCTTCCCCTTGCCGCCCGCCTGCTGCTTCATCAGTCAGCTTCGGGGCGTTCCGGGTACATGCACTGTAGCCCAGCCACTGCACAGGCTTGCCTGTATCCGAGCAAATCGGTGCCCTTGGCCCACGCACCCCATGTCCCAATCTGATCGTTTCCTGTCCGTTTCCGCGCCGGTCAGCGGCGGTTGATGCATGAAGAATCAAGGCTTCTTAATCAGGAGTGTGGTCATGAAGTCTTGTCTGTTGGTGATTGATGTGCAGGAGTCTTTCCGGCACCGGCCTTATTTTTCTGAAGCTGCCTTGCCTGCCTACCTGGCGGCGCAGAACGCGCTGATTGCCGGGTGTGTGGCGGCGGGTGTGCCCGTGGTGCGGGTGCTGCACAGCGATGGCCCCGAGGTGGCGGGCAACCCGTTTGCGCTGGCTTCGGGCCATGTGCGGGCGCTGGATGGGCTGCTGGGGTTTGAGGCGGCGGCCACTTTCGTCAAGCACCGGCACAGTGCGCTGGTGGGCACGGGGCTGGATGTGTGGCTCACGCAGCAGGGCATTGGGCGGCTGCTGGTCAGCGGCATCCGCACCGAGCAGTGCTGCGAAACCACCACCCGCCATGCGTCTGACCTGGGCTGGCAGGTGGACTTTGTGCTGGAGGCCACCCTCACGTTCGACATGACGCAGCCTGACGGTATGGTGCTGCCAGCGAAAGACATTGCCATGCGCACGGCCACGGTGCTGCAAGACAGGTTTGCCTGTGTATGCACGGTGGCGCAGGCGCTGGCCCGCGCAGAAGAAGGCACTGGAGCAGCGGCATGAGCACGACAACAGCCACCGTCAGCCCACCACCCACCGCTTGCGCTTCACCCGCGCCCGTGTTCACCATCGCCCTGCTGGCGTTTGACGACATGGAGGCGCTGGACTTTGCCGGGCCGTTTGAGGTGTTCACCACCGCCAGCCGGGTGTTTGCCAAAATGCTTGCATCCAGAAACGAAGCAGACTTTCCTTACCCAACTAGCGCAAAGCCGCTTTTTGACGTGAAATGTGTGGCCCGCACGCTGGAGCCCGTGCGTGCGCGGGCCGGTTTGCGGGTGCTGCCCGATGCCGACTTTGCCGCGCCGCTGGCTGCCGACCTGCTGCTGGTGCCGGGCGGTGTGGTCAACCGGGCGATGGCCTGCCCCGACACGCTGGCCTGGGTACAGCGCATGCACGCGGCCAGCTGCGTGACGGCTTCGGTTTGCACGGGCGCGTTCATTCTGGCGGCGGCGGGGGTGCTGACGGATGAGCCCGTCACCACCCACTGGGAAGACCAGGCCGATTTGCAGCAGCAGTTTCCCAGGCTGCGGGTGCAGGGCGGTGTGCGCTGGGTGGAGGCTGGCGGGGTGGCCGCAGCAGAAGCCGGAGCGGCGGCAGACCACAATGGGGCGGCACGCATCGTCACGTCGGCGGGCATCAGCGCGGGCAT
>CALMMY010000159.1 GCA_937868695.1 uncultured Comamonadaceae bacterium | reverse complement strand
CCACGCACGCAGCCAGCCCAGCCCTTGCGTGGTGGCCCCTGGTGCGGCCCCCAGGGCGGGGCGGTATTCGCAGCCCACCCAGCCTTGCCAGCCGCATGCGCTGGCCACCTCGTCGATCACCCCAAACAGGTAGGCGAGGTTCAGCTCGCCCACCGAGGGCTCGTGGCGCTCGGGCACACCGGCCATCTGAACATGCCCCACGCGCCCCGTGGGCAGGTACTGGCGGATCTTGGTGGCCACATCGCCTTCCATGATCTGGCAGTGGTACAGATCCATCTGCACCTTCAGGTTGGGTGCGCCGATGGCCTGCACGGCGGCGTGCGCCGTGTCCTGGCGGTTGAGAAAGAAGCCGGGCATGTCGCGGGTGTTGATGGGCTCGATCAGCACATCCACTCCTGCGCCCGCCGCTTCGCTGGCGGCCCAGGTCAGGTTGTCCAGGTAGGTGGCTTGCAGCAGCTGGTGCGCTGCCCCCGCCGGAGCCAGGCCCGCCATCACATGGATGCGGGGGCAGCGCAGCGCCTGCGCATAGCCGAGGGCCTGCACAAAGCCGCTGCGAAACTCCGCTTCGCGCCCCGGTAGGCAGGCCAGGCCGCGTTCGCCCGCCTCCCAGTTGCCGGGCGGGGCATTGAACAGCGCCAGCTGCAAGCCGTTGTCTTGCAGGCGCAACGCCAGTTCATTGGCGGCGAAGGCATACGGAAACAAAAACTCCACCCCGCCAAACCCATCGCGGGCCGCAGCGGCAAAACGATCCAGAAAAGCGTGCTCGTTGTAGAGCATGGTCAGGTTGGCGGCAAAGCGGGGCATGGTGTGTGGAGAGGTGAAGGGTGGTGGAGGAGAACGGGCCGCGTGCGGTGCGGGGTAAGAGGTGGATTTTCGGGCCTGTGGTTGCGATGGCCGTGGCCGTTGAGTTGGCGACACAATGCAAGGCTTGCATTAACCCGTTGCAAAACTTCAGCCCATCCAGAGCCATGATCACCCAATTGACCCTGCGCAACTTCAAAAGCGTGCGTGAACAGGTATACCCGTTTACCGATTTTGACCTGCTGGTCGGGCGCAACAACAGTGGCAAGAGCACGGTGCTCCAAGCTTTGGCAATCTGGCAGTTCTGTGTGGATGAGTTTCACAGGGCCAAGCGCAGCGGCAACACTGGCATTCAGATTGTGTTGCCCAACTTCACGGCCTTGCCAGTACCTGAATTCAACCTGCTGTGGAAAGACCGTACCGAGCGGGCCTATCCCGTGGACGGCGCAACGGGCAAAAAAAAGCAGACCTTCATCCTGATTGAAATCCTGTTGGATTGGCGCGAACCCGATGGCTCGACACAAAGCTTTGGCGTTGAGCTTCGGTATCACTCGCCACAGACCATGTACGCAATTCCAATTGGCGGCTGGAAAGCGTTCAAGGACACTTTCAAAGATGATGAAACCGGGACGGCTTCATCAAAGAGGAAGGCTCTGCCGAAGATTGCCTATGTTCCACCTTTCTCCGGCTTGGAACCTGCTGAGAAATGGCTGGATCAGGCACCCATTCGCCAACAAGTTGGGAAGGGCCAGCCCGGCAGCGTGCTGCGAAACCTGCTGCTTCAGGTTTGGAATCCCTCTCACAGCAGTGCATCAGTGGATGCCAGCAAGGATGCGAAGAGCACCCCAGCCCCCGCCGACTGGACCGAGCTGGTCAGCATCGTCAAACGGTGGTTTTCTGTTGATTTGTTGCCCCCGCAATACGACTCGGCCAAGGATGTGTTCATCGGGGTGGAATACAAGCAGAACGGCAAAGCCTACGACCTGATTGCCGGCGGCAGCGGTTTCCACCAGACCATGACCCTGTTGGCGTTTCTGTATGGCTACCGGGCCACCACTATCTTGCTAGACGAGCCCGATGCCCACCTGCACGTCAATTTGCAGCGTGAGGTACTGGATTACTTCAAACAGAAGTCAGCCGAAAGGGGTGTGCAATTTCTGATTGCCACCCATGCCGAGGAGTTTGTCAGGGGCGTGGATGCCCGCCAGATCATGTCTCTGCTGCGGCAGGTGCCGTCGCGCATCCAGTCCACGCCAGACGTGTTGCGGGCCATGTCCGATGTGTCCAACGAAGACATCGCCCGGCTGGCGGGTGCGCCTTACATTGTGTACATCGAAGGTGAAAGCGATGAGCGCATTCTGCGAGCCTGGGCGCAAGCCTGCGGCGCACAGCCGGTGATGGACAAGTTGAGCTTCAAGGTGATGGGCGGTGGCAACAAGCCAGACATGAAAGCCCAGACCGAGGCGCACTTCAAGGCCATCCGCCAGATCATCCCCAATGCCAAGCGCATCGTGTTGTTCGACTTTGACAGCGATGCCAAAGCCTTCCATCCACCACCCGAAAACCTCCATCTGGTGGAATGGAAACGTAAAAACATCGAAAACTACCTGCTGGTGCCCACCGCATGGAAACGGGCCACGCTGCAAACACTGGGCAACCTGCCCGAAGACCTGTTCACCGCCCCGGTGCTTCAATCCATCGACGCATTCTTTGCCGATCAGAACCTGACCCTTGCGCCTGGCAAAACCTGGCGCACTGTGGGTGCCCAGATTTTTCAGGTGGTCGATGGCAAACGGCTGCTGTTTGAGAACGATGATTCACTGTTCCACACCCTGCGCCAGGGCCAGCCGCCGGTCGAGGTTTTGCGCGAGCGCGTAGCCGCCGCCATGACGGCTGACGAAATCCACGAAGACGTGCATGTGTTCTTTCAGAAAGTCGTGCGCATGGTGGAAGGGGCTTGAGGTCGG
>CALMMY010000158.1 GCA_937868695.1 uncultured Comamonadaceae bacterium | reverse complement strand
GCGCAGCTGTACAGCGAGTTCCGCGAGTTTTTCCCGAAAAACGCGGTGGAGTATTTCGTCAGCTACTACGACTACTACCAGCCTGAAGCCTACGTGCCGCAGCGCGATCTGTTCATTGAAAAAGACAGCGCCATCAATGAGCACATCGAACAGATGCGGCTGAGCTGTACCAAAAGCCTGCTGGAACGCACAGACGTGGTCATCGTGGCCACTGTGTCGGCTATCTACGGCATCGGCAAACCGGAGAGCTATCACCAGATGGTGATGACGCTGCGCGTGGGCGACAAGTTTGGCCAGCGCGACGTGATCGCCCAGCTGGTGCGCATGCAGTACCAGCGCAACGACATGGAGTTTGCGCGCGGCAAATTCCGCGTGCGCGGCGACACCATTGATGTGTTTCCGGCTGAGCACTCGGAGCTGGCGGTGCGTATCGAGCTGTTCGACGACGAGGTGGAGGCGCTGATGTTGTTCGACCCGCTCACGGGGCGCATCCGCCAGAAGATTCCGCGCTTCACCGTGTACCCCAGCAGCCACTACGTCACCCCCCGTGAGCAGGTGCTGGCAGCGGTGGAAACCATCAAGGAAGAACTGACCAGTCGTCTGAAAGAACTGGTGGGCATGGGCAAGCTGGTGGAAGCCCAGCGGCTGGAGCAGCGCACCCGGTTTGACCTGGAAATGCTGAGCGAAGTGGGGCACTGCAAGGGCATCGAGAACTACACCCGCCACCTGAGTGCTGCCGCGCCGGGTGAGCCGCCGTCCACCCTGACCGACTACATGCCCGCCAACGCGCTCATGTTTCTGGATGAAAGCCACGTCATGATGGGCCAGCTGGGTGGCATGTACAACGGCGACCGCGCGCGCAAAACCACGCTGGTGGAATACGGCTTCCGCCTGCCCAGTGCGCTGGACAACCGGCCACTGAAGCTGGAAGAGTTTGAACAGCGCATGCGCCAGACCATTTTCGTGTCGGCCACCCCCGCCGATTACGAAAAAACCCACACCGGCCAGGTGGTGGAGCAACTGGTGCGCCCCACTGGCCTGGTGGACCCTGAGGTGGAAGTGCGCCCCGCCACCCACCAGGTGGACGATGTGTTGCAGGAAATCCGCATCCGTGTGGACAAAAACGAGCGCGTGCTCATCACCGTGCTGACCAAGCGCATGGCCGAGCAGCTCACCGACTATCTGAGCGAAAACGGCGTGAAAGTGCGCTACATCCACAGCGATGTGGACACCGTGGAGCGGGTGGAAATTTTGCGCGACCTGCGCCTGGGCGCGTTCGATGTGCTGGTGGGCATCAACCTGCTGCGCGAGGGCATCGACATTCCCGAGGTGTCGCTGGTGGCCATTCTGGATGCCGACAAAGAGGGTTTTTTGCGCTCGGAGCGGTCACTCATTCAAACCATTGGCCGTGCCGCCCGCAACCTGAGCGGCAAAGCCATTCTGTACGCCGACCGCATCACCGACTCCATGAAGCGGGCGATGGGTGAGACCGAACGCCGCCGCACCAAGCAGATTGCCTTCAACCTGGCCAACGGCATCACGCCGCGCTCCATCAACAAGCGCATCAAAGACTTGATTGACGGTGTGTACAGCGAAAAAGCCGGGCAGGATGCCGAACGCCTGGCCCAGGAAACCCAGCAGCGCCTGGCTGCCGAGGCCATGAGCGAGAAGGACGTGGCCAAGGAGATCAAGCGGCTTGAAAAACTGATGCTGGAGCACGCTCGCAATCTGGAGTTTGAAAAGGCAGCGGGCATCCGTGATCAGCTGGCCATCCTCAAAGAGCAGGCGTTTGGCGGGCCGGGCCATGACAATGTGGTGACCTTGGCGGTGAAGGCCTGACGCAAAAAAAGACCGGCCAGTAGTTGATCTGACCAGTTGGTAGGTGTGGGCGGTGATTGGTTACAATCTCGACAAAAATACTTGGGATTTGTTGTATACTTGATCTAATTGGTCAACTAATCACCCACAGGAGTTTGGCATGCGTCTTACCACCAAAGGCCGTTTTGCGGTCACTGCCATGATCGACCTTGCCTTGCGCCAGAGCAGTGGGCCGGTCACCCTGGCGGCCATCAGTCAGCGCCAGCAAATCTCCCTTTCCTATCTTGAGCAGTTGTTTGGCAAATTGCGCCGCCACGAGCTGGTTGAATCCACCAGGGGGCCGGGCGGTGGCTACACCCTGGGCCGCAAAGCCAGCGAAATCACAGTGGCCGACATCATTGTTTCGGTGGACGAGCCGATGGATGCAACGCAATGTGGCGGCAAAGAAAACTGTCATGGCGATGGCAACCGCTGCATGACGCACGAGCTTTGGGCTGCGCTGAATGAAAAAATGGTGGATTTCCTTGACTCCGTTTCCTTGCAAAAGCTGGTGGATGACCAGTTGGCCAAGGGCTTGGTCGTGGAGAGCGCACCGCTCATCAAGCGGGCCATTTCCAGCAATCCGGTGTTGAAGCCCATTCGAATCAACGCACCCAATTCGGTGTTTGCTCTGGGCGCTTCAATGTCCAAATCCTGAGCAATCTGCCTGGCTGAACCTATCAAACCGAACGGATTTTCGACATGACCACGCCTCACTTTCCCATCTACATGGACTACAGCGCCACCAATCCCTGCGACCCCAGGGTGGTGGACGCGATGATTCCCTGGTTGCGCGAGCACTTCGGCAACCCGGCCAGCCGCAGCCACGCCTGGGGCTGGGAGGCTGAAAAAGCCGTGGAGAATGCCCGCGAACAGGTGGCTGCACTCATCAATGCCGATCCGCGTGAAATTGTCTGGACCAGCGGAGCTACCGAGTCCAACAACCTGGCTATCAAGGGGGCTGCCCACTTCTACAAAGGCAAGGGCAAGCACCTCATCACCGTCAAAACCGAGCACAAGGCCGTGCTCGACACCATGCGCGAGCTGGAGCGCCAGGGTTTTGAGGTCACCTACCTGGATGTGCAGGCCGATGGCTTGCTGAATCTGGATGCCTTCAGGGCGGCTATCCGCCCCGACACCATTCTGGCCAGCGTCATGTTCGTGAACAATGAAATCGGTGTGATCCAGGACATTGCCGCCATCGGTCGCATCTGCCGCGAAAAGGGTGTCATCTTCCATGTGGATGCCGCACAGGCCACAGGCCGGGTGGACATTGATCTGGCCACCTTGCCCGTTGACCTGATGAGCCTGACCAGCCACAAAACCTACGGCCCCAAAGGCATCGGTGCGCTGTATGTGCGCCGCAAGCCGCGCATCCGCCTGGAAGCGCAGATGCACGGTGGAGGCCATGAGCGTGGCATGCGCTCGGGCACGCTGCCCACCCACCAGTGCGTGGGCATGGGTGAAGCCTACAGCATTGCCAAGCTGGAAATGCACGAAGAAAACAAGCGCATTCGGGCTCTGCACGACAGACTGCTGAATGGCCTGAAAGACATTGAAGAGGTGTTCATCAACGGGCATGAAACCCAGCGCGTGCCACACAACCTGAACATGAGCTTCAACTATGTAGAAGGCGAGTCGCTGATCATGGGCATCAAGGGCCTGGCGGTGTCGTCAGGCTCGGCCTGCACCTCGGCCAGTCTGGAGCCCAGCTACGTTCTGCGCGCATTGGGCCGCAGCGATGAGCTGGCACACAGCAGCTTGCGCATGACCATTGGCCGCTGGTCCACCGAGGAAGAGATTGACTACGCCATTGCCACGATCAAGGAAAACGTGGCCAAGTTGCGAGAGCTTTCCCCTCTGTGGGAAATGTTCAAAGACGGTATCGATTTGTCCACCATCCAGTGGGCAGCACATTAAGGAGAACACACATGGCTTACTCTGAAAAAGTGGTGGACCACTACGAAAACCCTCGCAATGTGGGCTCGTTTGACAAGGGTGACGACTCTGTGGGCACCGGCATGGTCGGCGCTCCAGCGTGTGGCGACGTGATGAAGTTGCAGATCAAGGTCAACCCTGAAACCGGTGTCATCGAAGATGCCCGCTTCAAAACCTACGGCTGCGGCTCTGCAATTGCCTCCAGCTCCCTGGTGACCGAATGGGTCAAGGGCAAAACGCTGGATGAAGCGGCGGCCCTGAAAAACAGCCAGATTGCCGAAGAACTGGCGTTGCCACCTGTCAAAATCCATTGCTCCATCCTGGCCGAAGATGCCATCAAGGCTGCCGTGGACGACTACCGCAAAAAACAAACCCACTGATTGACCACGCAACATGGCCGTCACCCTCACTGAAGCCGCCGCGAGGCACGTTACCCGCTACCTGAGCCGCCGTGGCAAGGGCGTGGGTGTGCGCCTCGGGGTCAAAACCACCGGCTGTTCCGGTCTCGCCTACAAGCTGGAATACGCCGACGAGCAAGCCCCTGAAGACATCGTGTTTGAAAGCAACGGGGTGCGTGTGCTGGTAGACCCCAAAAGCATGGCCTACATCGACGGCACCCAGCTGGACTTTGTGCGCGAGGGGCTGAACGAGGGTTTCCGTTTCAGCAATCCCAATGAGCGCGACAAATGCGGTTGCGGTGAATCGTTCAGGGTGTGAACCGTGGCTCCAGCCCTCAATCTGCAGGCATCCGACTTCGAGCTGTTTGGCCTGCCCGAGCAGTTCGCCCAGGATGCCTCAGCCATTGACGCGCAATGGAAGCTGTTGCTGCGCGAGGCCCACCCGGATCGGTTTGCCGCACAGGGCGCGGCTGCGCAGCGGGTGGCGATGCAGTGGGCCGTGCGCATCAACGAAGCCCACAAACGCCTGAAAGATCCGTTGCAGCGCGCGGTTTACCTGTGCGAGCGTTGGGGGGCGGCGGTCAATGCCGAAGTCAATACCGCCATGCCTGCCGATTTCCTGATGCAGCAAATGGCGTGGCGCGAAGAACTTGAGGACGCAGGCAACGACCTCGACACACTGGATGATCTGTTGCAGCGCACCCGCACAGCCCGCCAGCAACGCTTGACCCAGATTGCCGCCTGTCTGGATGGCGGCGATGGGGTCGCCGATTCTCATCAGCGTGCCGTGCAGGCCGCAGGCCATGTGCGGGCACTGATGTTCATCGAACGCTTTTCTTCCGAAATCAGCCAGCGTCTGGCACAACTGGATGCCTGATCAGCGTCTTGATCTGTTGTTTCAGTTGCATTGATCCTGGCTTGACCCGTGTCCCTCAAGGGGCACTTTCCACAATGCGCCCAGGCACTGCCGGGCGTGCATCGAATCATGGCTTTACTGCAAATTTCCGAACCAGGTCAATCGCCCAATCCCCATGAACGCCGCGTGGTGGTGGGCATTGATCTGGGCACCACCCATTCATTGGTGGCCGCCGTGCGTCACGGAGTGTCCGAATGTTTGCCAGATGAGCAGGGCCGCGTGATTCTGCCCAGCGTGGTGCGCTACCTGCCACCCGATACCGACGGAGCGGGGGCAGCACGGCGGCTCATTGGCTGGCAGGCACTCGACAACCAGCTGCAAGATCCCGGCAACACCATTGTTTCTGTCAAACGCCTGATGGGGCGGCGGCGTTCCGAGGTGACTCAGGTCGATCAGTTGCCTTACACCGTGCTCGACCGGCCCGGCATGGCCACTGTGGACACCTCTGCTGGCGAGAAGACACCCATTGAGATCAGCGCGGAAATTCTGGCCACGCTGCGCTACCGGGCTGAAGACACCTTCAACGACGATCTGTTCGGCGCGGTCATCACCGTGCCCGCTTACTTTGACGATGCCCAGCGCCAGGCCACCAAGGATGCGGCTGAAATGGCTGGCATCCACGTCATGCGCCTGATCAACGAACCCACCGCCGCTGCTATCGCCTACGGGCTGGACAATGCCAGCGAGGGCACCTATGCCGTGTTCGATCTGGGTGGCGGCACCTTCGATGTGTCCATTCTCAAGCTGACCCAGGGTGTGTTCGAGGTGGTGGCCACCGGAGGCGATTCGGCTCTGGGGGGCGATGACTATGACCGGGCCTTGCTGGACTGGCTCATGTCCCAGGCCGGGCACCCCGACTGGCTTGCCCAGGCATCAGCACTCGACCGGGCCACGCTGCAACGGGCCGCCAAGCGCCTGAAGGAGCAGTTGTCATCGGTGGATGCACCAGACACGTCCGTGGCGGAAGATGTGCAGATTGCCCAAGGTACGGTTCAGCTGCGCGTGACCCCGGCCGAATTCGCCGCTGCCACGCAAGCCCTCACAGCCCGCACCCTGGCTGCCGTTCGCAAGGCGTTGCGCGATGCCGGTTTGTCCAAAACCGATATTCAGGGCGTGGTGATGGTGGGTGGCTCCACCCGCATGCCCGCTGTGCGCGATGCGGTGCAGGCATTTTTTGGCCAGCCACTGCTGACCAATCTCAACCCTGATGAAGTGGTGGCCCTTGGGGCCGCCATCCAGGCCAACCAGCTGGCGGGCAACAACCCCAACGGCGAGTTGCTGCTGCTGGATGTGATTCCCCTGTCGCTTGGCATTGAAACCATGGGGGGGCTGGTGGAGCGCATTGTTCCGCGCAACACCACCATCCCGGCTGCGCTGGCGCAGGATTTCACCACCTACAAAGATGGCCAGACCGCGCTGGCGCTGCATGTGGTGCAGGGCGAGCGTGACCTGGTGGCCGATTGCCGCAGCCTGGCCCGCTTTGAGCTGCGTGGCATCCCGCCGATGGCCGCTGGTGCTGCCCGCATCCGCGTGACTTTCACGATTGATGCCGATGGCCTGCTGAGCGTCACGGCCCGCGAGCAGGGCACAGGGGTGGAAGCCCACATCGATGTCAAACCTGCCTACGGACTGTCTGACGAGCAGATTGCGAAGATGCTGCAAGACAGCTTCACCACCGCACAGGCCGACATGCAGGCCCGCGCACTGGTGGAAGCCCGCGTCGATGCCGACCGCATGCTGCTGGCTACCCAGACCGCACTGGCTGCCGATGGTGACCTGCTGACGGCTACAGACCTGGCCGACATCCGGGCACTGATGCAGACGCTGCGGCAGGTTGCTGCCGAGTCACAGTCTGCCGCTGACATTGAGGCCAGCACCCAGGCTCTGGCGAAAGGTACCGAGGCGTTTGCGGCCCAGCGCATGAACCGGGGCATCAGCCGCGCACTGGCTGGCCGCCACATCGAGGCCATGTGAACCGCATCCACCTCTGACCGGCTGGCTCTCAAAATACATTCCCCTCCGATTTCATCTGACATGCCCACCATCCACATCCTTCCCCATCCCGAGCTGTGCCCGCAGGGGGCCACCATCCAGGCACCCGCAGGCACCTCCATCTGCGAAGCCTTGCTCGACAACCACATACAGATTGAGCACGCCTGCGACATGAGCTGTGCCTGCACCACCTGCCATGTGGTGGTGCGCAAGGGGTTGGAATCGCTGAACGAGCCCGAAGAAACTGAAGAGGACTTGCTTGACCGTGCTTGGGGATTGGAGCCACAGTCGCGCCTGGGATGCCAGGCCTTTCTGGCGCAGCAGGACATCACGGTGGACATTCCTCGCTACACCATCAACCATGCAAGAGAAAACCATTGATGCGCTTGATGGCATTGAATAGTTTGCTTCATTAACGATATTTATCTGCCCGGATACCATGCGCCAGCTCGTTCTTGACACTGAAACCACCGGCCTGTCCGCAGAAAACGGTGACCGCATCATTGAAATCGGTTGCGTCGAGCTGTTGGACCGCAAGCTCACCGGCAACAACTTGCACTTCTACATCAACCCCGAGCGCGACAGCGACGAGGGGGCGCTGAGGGTTCACGGCATCTCGAACGAGTTCCTGCGCGACAAGCCCAAGTTCGCGGCCATTGCGAGTGAGCTGCTTGCTTACCTGAAAGATGCGGAACTCATCATCCACAACGCGCCTTTCGACATTGGGTTCCTGAACAAGGAATTCGATCGCATGGGTCTGGGCAAGGTGACGGCCCATGTGAGCGGAGTGATCGACACCCTGGTCATGGCCAAGGAAATGTTCCCTGGCAAGCGAAACAGCCTGGATGCTCTGTGCAGTCGTCTTGACGTGGACAACTCAGGCCGTACCCTGCACGGCGCTTTGCTTGATGCAGAGCTGCTGGCTGATGTCTACATCAACATGACACGTGGCCAGAATGCGCTGGTCATTGATGAGGAGCCGTCAGAAGATCAGGCACAGACTGTGCAAGATTTTTCAGCCATTGACCTGAGTCAGTTCCAGTTGCCTGTGTTGTTGAGCGGTGAGATTGAGCTGCAAGCGCACGAGGTTGCTTTGGCTGATCTGGACAAGGCGTGCAAAGGAAAAACCATCTGGCGCAGGCATGAATCGGTGCGGGTTGCGGCTGGCTAAAAAATTTGTGTATAATTCAAGGCTTCGGGTGATTAGCTCAGCGGTAGAGCACTGCCTTCACACGGCAGGGGTCGCAGGTTCGAACCCTGCATCACCCACCACATAATTCAAAAAGGCCTGTCAGCAATGACAGGCCTTTTTGCTTTCCGAAGGGTACATCGACATGGACAAACTGGATGTGGTTGTCATCGGTGCGGGCGTGATTGGTCTGGCAGTGGCCCGTGCCCTGGCGCTCGCTGGGCGTGATGTGATGGTGCTGGAGAAGGCCCATGCCATTGGCACGGGAGTCAGTTCACGCAACAGTGAAGTCATCCATGCCGGGCTGTACTACACGCCCGGCTCGCTGAAGGCGCGTCTGTGCGTGCGCGGTCGGGAGTTGCTGTATCCGTTCTGTGCCACGCATGGCGTGCAGGCCAAGGCCTGCGGCAAGCTGGTGGTGGCCACCGATGAGGCGCAGCTGGCTGGTCTGACTGCGCTTCAGATCAAGGCTCAGGCCAATGGTGTTCCTGTGCAGCGTCTGACAGGGGCTGAAGCCATGGCGCTGGAGCCGGCCTTGCAGTGCCTCGCCGCGCTGCATTCGCCCACCACGGGCATAGTCGATGGCCATGCCCTCATGCTGGCATTGCAGGCGGATCTGGAGCAGGCCGGTGGCATGGTGGCGCTCGATTCAGCGGTGGTGGCCGGGCGTGTGCAGCCTGATGGCATCGTGTTACAGGTGCAAAGCACAGGGCAGACTGGCGTGGAGGTACTGGCCGATGCCGTGGTCAATGCGGCCTCGCTGCATGCTCCTGCCGTGGCACGCTCTATCAAGGGCCTGAATCCCGCCTGTATTCCGCGTGAATTTTTTGCCAAGGGCAATTACTTTTCGCTACAGGGCAGGGCACCGTTCTCCCGATTGATCTATCCCGCCCCCCAGGATGCCTGGCTGGGGGTGCATCTGACGCTGGACCTGGGCGGACAGGCCAGGTTCGGGCCAGATCTGGAGTGGCTGGACGCGACCGATGCCGATGCACTGGACTACCGGGTAGACCCCCGTCGGGCCGATGCCTTCTATGCCGAGGTGCGCCGCTACTGGCCGGGGCTGCCTGACGGGACGCTGCAGCCCAGCCACAGCGGGGTGCGCCCCAAAATCCACAGCGCCGCCCAGCCCGCTCCCGATTTCCGCATCGATGGCCCGAGCAGCCACGGTGTCCCTGGGCTGGTGAATCTGTTCGGCCTAGAGTCACCGGGTCTGACCAGTGCCTTGGCTATAGGCGAGTATGTAGAGGCAATGCTGATCAAAAATCAGAGCGTCTGATGCTTTTTGATCAAGCGCGCAAGGATTTTTTAATGCTGGACGCGGACTCGCTCACCAGCCCAGGGCCTTTGTAGATCAAGCCGGTATAGATCTGCACCAGATCGGCACCGCACTGGATTTTGGTGACGGCATCTGCGCCACTGAGAATACCGCCCACACCCACTATCGGGAAACCCTTTCCGAGGGCTGCACGCAGCTGACGGATGACCTGGTTGCTCTTTTCAAACACGGGGCGGCCTGAGAGGCCACCGGTTTCCTGGGCGTGGGGCATGCCTGCAACAGCCGTGCGATCCAGTGTGGTGTTGGTGGCAATCACGCCCCAGGCTTGATTGGGCTGGCCGTTTGCACCGCAGCCATAGCGTTTCAGGGTCATGGCGACGCTCGCTACCTGGGCTTCATCCAGATCGGGAGCGATTTTCACGAACAGAGGAATGTGTTTGCCGTGTCGGCTGGCCAGCACGTCCCGGCGCTGGGACAGCACGTCCAGCAGGGCATCCAGGGCTGCGTCGGTTTGCAGTGAGCGCAGGTTCTGGGTGTTGGGGCTGGAGATGTTGATGGTCACGTAATCGGCATGTGGGTACACGCCGTCGAGACAGGTGAGGTAATCGTCAGCTGCATGCGCAATGTCCGTGGTGGCATTTTTGCCAATGTTCAGACCCAGCTTCATGGGGCTGTGCGTGCCCGGCTGGCGGCAGCGGGCCTGCTTGACGTTGCTCAGGAATGCGTCCAGTCCATCGTTGTTGAAACCCAAGCGGTTGATGAGTGCATCGGCCTGGGGCAGGCGGAACATGCGTGGTTTGGGATTGCCGGGTTGGCCTTTGGGCGTGACGGTACCCACTTCAACAAAACCAAAGCCCATGGCACCCAGTCCGTCGATGCAGAGAGCGTTCTTGTCGAGTCCGGCAGCCAGGCCTACGCGGTTGGGGAATTCGATCCCGGCCACCGTGACCGGATCGCTCACTCGGCTGCTGCACCAGGCCCATTGCAGGGGCGTGTTCTGTGCTCTGGCAATGCTGTGCAGGGTCAGTTCGTGGGCTTTTTCAGGGTCCATGCCGAACAGGACATGGCGGGCCAGGGGGTAGGGCAGCAAGGGCATCGGATAATCTGGAGTGATTGAAATTAACCGGGATTTTCCCCGATCTACCACCATGACCACTTCCCATACGCCTGTCCTGACTCAAGATGAACTCAAAACACTGGTAGGGCAGGCTGCTTTGCAGTACGTGACACCCGGCACCATCGTCGGTGTGGGCACGGGTTCGACCGTGAACAAGTTCATCGATGCACTGGCCACCATCAAAGACCAGATCAAGGGTGCTGTCTCCAGTTCTGAAGCATCGACACAGCGTCTGAAAGCCCTGGGCATCGAGGTGTTTGATTCCAACACAGTCCCGGAACTGGCGGTCTATATCGACGGTGCCGATGAGATCGACGGTCAGGGTCATATGGTCAAAGGCGGTGGAGCGGCCCTGACCCGCGAAAAAATTGTGGCCGCTCAATCCAGGAAATTTGTGTGCATCGTGGACGAGAGCAAGCTGGTGGCTGCCCTGGGCAAGTTTCCGCTGCCTGTTGAGATCATTCCGATGGCGGCTCAGCGCATCACAGCCCAGTTTGCCGCCATGGGCGGGACAGCCAGGTTGCGCATGAAGGGAGATGCACCGCTGGTAACCGACAACGGGCAGCACATTCTGGATGTGACGGGGCTTTCCATCACCGATCCGCTGGCGTTTGAAAGTCAGATCAATCAGTGGCCCGGCGTGGTGACAGTGGGCGTATTTGCCCACCAGAAGGCGCATGTCTGTCTGATGGGGACGGCCACAGGGGTCAAGACCATCGAGTACTGAGCTGCTTAAAACCGGATGCCCGCCGGGTTGCTGGATCGATCAATGGGTGGAGCCGGTCTGCTGGGAGCTTGCCTTTGGGATGGGTTCTTCCCAGCAGATTCGCCAGTGGCGGCAGATTCTGTGGCTGCTTCGCTGGCAGTTTTGAGTGGTGACAAGGGTTCGGCTGGCGGTTGGCGATAGCTTGGTGGCAAAGCTGACTGCTTCGGATAGCCTGCCGAATCCAGGTATTGCGACCATTCGATCTCGGTAAAACCTTTGATCTGTTGTCCGCCGATGGTCAGATAAGGCAAGGTGTTGTCTTTGGTGATACGTGAAAAAGCACCGATATCCTCATTGGTGACAATGGACTTCTCGGTGAATGGCACGCCACGCTTGGCCAGCACCGCTCGTCCTGCATCGCACGGCCCGCAGTTGCTGGTGGTGTACAGCGTGACCGGGTACTTGGCGGTCACCTGCTTCAGCTCGTACGGCAGCGTGGGGTTGGCGGAGCCCGAACTTGCCGCATCCGACGACCCGGTGCCGCCCGCTTTGGGTTTGCCAACGACGGCGGCGGGCACCTCCTGGGGTGGTCTGTCTGAGAATGTCACTTTCCCGTCTGGCCCCACTGATTTGTAAACCGTCTGTGCCTGACTGATGTTGGAGGTGCAACCCAGTGCCAGCAGTGTGACCACTGCCGAGCAGGCGCGATTCAGGCGATGGATGGGCCAGAGGGTGGTGGATGACAATGGGTTGGCATGCAATGACTTCACGGGCTTCTCCAAGTACAAAGGTGCATTCTCATCATGGGCGTTCTGTGTCAGCCCGCCATGCCTTGATGCCGCAGCAGCGCATCGGGGGTGGGTTCACGGCCCCTGAATGCCTTGAAGGATTCAATGGCCGGACGGCTGCCGCCGACTTCCAGGATGTTTTCCCGGTAGCGCCGTCCAGTTGCCGCATCCACCGATGTGCCAGTGCTGGCAGCAGCTTCTTCAAATGCGGAGTAGGCATCGGCTGACAGCACTTCGGCCCATTTGTAGCTGTAGTACCCGGCAGCGTACCCACCTGAAAAAATGTGTCCAAATGTGTTGGGCGTACGGTTGTAGGCAGGTGGTTGTAGCAGGCTCACCTCCTGGCGTACCTGGGTCAGCAGCGCCATGACATCGGGCTTGCCATCCACCAGCGGGGCCTGGTTCATGTGCAACAGCATGTCAAACAGAGAAAACTCTATCTGGCGCAGGGTTTGCAGACCGCTCTGGAAGTTTTTGGCAGCCAGCATCTTGTCATACAAAGCCCGTGGCAGCGGTTCTCCCGTGTCCACATGGGCGGTCATGTGTTTGAGCACATCCCATTCCCAGCAGAAGTTTTCCATGAACTGGCTTGGCAGCTCCACGGCATCCCACTCCACGCCGCTGATTCCGGATACATCCCGCTCGTTCACCTGCGTCAGCAGGTGATGCAGTCCGTGGCCAAACTCATGGAACAGGGTGATCACATCATCGTGCGTCAGCAGGGCTGGCTTGCCATCCACACCTTCAGCGAAATTGCAGACCAAGTGGGCGACGGGAGTCTGCAACTGTCCGGTATCAGGGCGGAGCCAGCGTGCCCGTACATCGTCCATCCAGGCCCCTCCGCGCTTGCCGCTGCGTGTTCCGGGGTCGAGATAGAACTGGCCGATGAGTTTTCCTGCGCGTTCCAGACGAAAGAACTGCACGCTGGGGTGCCACACCGGAGCGGTATCTGGGCGGATGACCACTTCAAACAGCGTTTCGATGATCTGAAACAAGCCTTGAAGTACCTTGGGCGCTGTGAAATAGGTTTTGACTTCCTGTTCGCTGAAGGAGAAGCGCGCTTCTTTGAGCTTTTCAGCGATGAACGACCAGTCCCAGGCTTGTGGGTTGTCCATCTGCAGCTCACGAGCCGCAAACGCACGCATGTCCGCCAAGTCTTGTTCGGCATACGGTCTGGCCTTTTGGGCCAGATCCCGCAAGAACGCGGTTACCTGCTCGGGCGATTGCGCCATCTTGGGCACCAGCGACACTTGTGCAAAGTTGCTGTATCCCAGCAACCCCGCCTCCTCTTGTCGCAGAGCCAGTAGCGTCTGCATGTGGGGTGTGTTGTCAAACCTCCGGTGATCTTCCTGTGCTTGATCGCTGGCTCGGGTGGTATGGGCTCGATAGAGTCGTTCGCGCAAATCAGAACGCTGGGCAAATTGCATCACAGGCAGGTAGCAGGGCATTTTCAGCGTCAGCTTGTAGCCGGGCTGGCCATCGGCCTGGGCCGCCTGGCGTGCCGTTGCCAAGATGTCCTCCGGGATACCAGCGATTTCATCGGCATTGGCGTAGTAGGCAAATGCATCGGTGGCATCCAGCGAGTTTTCACTGAATTTTTGCGACAACTCAGCCTGTTGCTCCTGAATTTCGGCAAACCGCTGCTTGGCCGGGCCTTGCAAATCGGCCCCACCCAGCACAAAGCCACGCATGGCATTGATGTGGGCTTGCTGCTGCTCTGCGTTCAGTTTGGACGCATCCATTGCTTTGTATTTGGCATACAAACGCTCATCTGCGCCCAGGCGCGTCCAGAATTCGGTGACGCGCGGCAATGCCATGTTGTATGCAGCACGCAACTCGGGCGTGTCGGCCACGCTGTTGAGGTGGTTGACCGCACCCCATGCTCGGCCTAACCGTTCAGTGGCGACATCGAGTACGCTGGATATGGCTTGCCATTGCGCTGGGAATTCTGGTTTCGTGACTTGATCCAGTGCTTCGTTGGCCTGGGTCAGCAGTGACTCAATGGCAGGCACCACGCATTCCGGTGTGATGGCATCAAACCGGGGCAGGTCGGAAAAGTCAAGCAATGGGTTGTGTTGTGCGGGGGTGTCCATGCTGCACGCGCTCACTGAGACTGGCTTTTCTTGAAGCTTTTCTGTTGTACTTTTGCCCGCTTGACTGTGCCGCCAGGGGTCAGGCGCTGGTTGCCCAGCACGCGCACGGTTTTGACTTGTGGTCTCTGTCCGCCCCGGCTGCTGAATTTCAACACCTTGACTTCCCTGGGTGCTGCTCCGCGCTCTTCATCAACGGATTTGATTTTTTCTGGAACAGGTCGCCACAGTACCAGCAGCTTGCCGATGTGTTGGATGGGAGCCGCATCCAGTGTGTCGGCCAGTGTTTGAAGCATGGACTCTCGGGCCGCACGGTCGTCGGAGAACACCCGGATTTTGATGAGTCCGTGTGCGTTGAGGGCATGATTGGTTTCGCGCGTGACGGCTTCGGTGAGTCCATCGTTACCGATAAAGACCACGGGAGCAAGGTGATGCGCCTGGGCGCGGTGTTCCTTGCGTTGTACTGGATTGAGTTTGATCTGAGGCATGGGACAATTATCAGTGATCACCCTGCCCAACCGGGAACCCGGTCGGGTATGGGGTGCAAATTCAGGCAACGAATGAAAGTCAACGATTACAAGAAGTCTTTCAAGACCGGGAGCAGCCCGGTTTTTTTTCGTCCATGCATTTCGTCCCAAATTCGCTCAATCACGATGCGGGAGACTTGGAAATGCCGGACGACTGCGGCGCGGGTCTGGCCTTCCTCCAGCATGGCCCGTGCTTCGGCTTCTTGTTCAGGGGTAAGGGCCAGTGGTCGGCCAAATTTGACACCTCGTTTATGGGCTGCAACTTGTCCAGCAATTGAGCGTTGCCGAATGATTGACCGTTCAAGCTGGGCCACTGCGCCGAGTACCTGAAGGACGAAGGAACCCATTGGGGTTGTGGTGTCCAGTGGCTCAGTGAGGGAGCGTATGCGAGCGCCGGAGGCTTCGACCTGATCAATTATGTGGATGAGGTCTTTCAGGCTGCGGGCTACCCGGTCGAGCTTGTAGAAGACGAGAACGTCACCGGGTTGCAGTTGTTTCAGGAGAAGTTGGAGCTGTGGCCGGGTGCCTACTGAGGACGCTTTTTCCTGATAGATGGTGGTGATGCCTGCCGCTTTCAGTGCGTCAAGCTGGAGGGTGGTTTCTTGGTGTTTTGTGCTGACTCTTGCGTAACCGTATTGCATGTTTTATCCCTAAAGTGAGGCAGCTTAGGCATGCGTGGCGGGTTGTTTGTCAGAGCGCGAGGGGTGAGGGGTTGGCAGGGTGAAACATCGCCCGCAGACGATGGGAGGGCAGGACACCCCCCGCAGGGGCCGTGCCTATGTGTGGGCGTTGTAGGTGTGGGTGGCACTGGCCTGGACCGCGTGGCGGGTGGCTGGTGGGGGTGGCACCTTTTCCCGCGCTCAGAGGTAACGGACGGCGGGTTTTGGTTTTTCTTTTTCTGGCTGCGGTTGCGGTTGCGGTTGCTGCTGAAAGTGCTGCTGAAACTTCTGTATCTGCTTTTTGATTGGGTATTGAAAGTGGTGGATCATCGCCAGTGCCCCATAAGTTGCAAAGCAGAGAAGCAGAAAAAAGCCGAGGGATTTGAAAAAGCTTCGGGCTGCGCTGGGTTGTTTGATGATTTTGGAGTAGGCCGAGAGGTCTGGAGGTGGACGGCTTCTGCCTTGCTCAGCCCTTCGGCGTTGTCTGTGTTCTTCCCTGTACCACTCACGATCTTCTAAGCCCATGTGCCCCCCCTGTTGACTGGCGAACGAGAATACCAAATCCAGTTTTTCAGGGTGAAGGTGGTTTGTGGATTTTATTTGATAGCAAAAAACTATCAAAACAGCATGGCATGTTTCTTGCGTTGCAAGGTTCGTGCCATGCCTTCAGCATAGCTTTTTTCTATGCTTTGAGTCTGACCCCGACCTGGGGCACATCGCAGCGGATGGGGCGGCGGGGAACACCGGGGTAATCAAGCCAGCCGAAACAGAAATCGACGGGGTGCCACTTGTAGCCCGCAGCAATGAGGCGGGCTTCGTCCACGTCTGTGATGGGAATGCCGTTTGCAGACACAACGAAAAACCATTTTGTTCTGTCGCCCATTGTCATGGAGCCACGGAGGTGCAGAGAAAGGCCGCTGAATGGTTCGGGCTTGTCGTTTTCTGGTTCGAGAGGTGGGAGGGCGTAAGGGTCTGGAGCGGGGGCAGTGGTGGCGACCCGGTGAAGATCTGGTTGTGGGTCTGGTGTGGGTGGCTGGGGTGTGGATGTGGGTGTGGCAACTGGTGCGGGTGCTGGTGTCGGAGCGGGAGGGGCTGGAGTGGGCGCTGGTTTGGTGGCTGGTTGCTTGGGAGCAGTCGGCATCAAGCCGATCTTGCCGGATGCGAGCATGACCAAAAAAATGCCAATGAAAATGGCTGCGCCGATGAATGTCCAGTGCTTCCAGAATGGCCGAATGTCGTTCGCGCCCAGCTCAGCACCGCTGCTGCTTTGGGTGTGGCTTTTGTAGAGGGGGAAGAACTTGGGTTCGTACTGGCGCATTGTCGTGTTCACGACTTCGCCGCGAAGGCCATCTTGCACCTTGCGGGTGTAGCTGCCCATGCTGCCGAGGGCAACATTCTTGCGGACACGGTAAACGACCTGAACCAAATCACGGATGGCTGCACTGATTTTGCCGTAGCTCTGAGTGATCAGGAGCACATCGGCGTTGTGGTGTCGGTGCAGGCTGAACCACTCTTCCACCTTGACCAAGGTGCCGCGAACGGGTAAAGGTATGTGGCATTCGTCAATGACGTAGAGGGGGCCGAAACCCTTGTCAGGGTGCCGCCAAAAGTCTTCAAAGTCGTCGGGGTGCCAGAAGGGGATGGAGCGCCAAGGGGTGGCCGTGGCGAGGGTCACACGCTGGGTGTTCTGGCCTGTTTCGAGTTGTTCAGGGGGGCGGGGTGCTTTTGTGGTGGTGCGTATCTCGATCAGCTCAGCCGCGCCGGGATGGATTTTCTCGAACTCGTCCACGTTGACGGGCAAATTCGTGATGACCTTTCGGCCTTTGGCAAGGGCGGGCAGGATGTGGAAAACAACCGCCTCATAAGACTTGCCCCCACCTGGGGCACCGAGCAGCAGATTGATCATGATCCGAGGCGGGTGAAGGGGATCAGCTGGAGCGTGAGGCGTATCAGGATGGCCGCTGAAATGACGGCGGCGCAGTTGCCTACACCTAGGGCGCTGGTGACTTCGAGGACGTTGGACGGGATGCTGCCCCAGGCTGAAAGGTTGTTGGTGATCACGGTGACGTTGATTGCACCGATGGTGGTTTCAACAAGGCCAAGGGACTGATCAAACACCCAAACGGGCAAGTCGGTCATGAACTCCCACATGTCCACGAAGACCTGCAACACCAGGTCAACGACGAAGCGGGCAAGAGCGACGATCTTGCCGAGAACGAATTGAATACCTGTGACGATGGCTTGCATGGTCAACCGCCGAAGATGAGGGCACGGGCGAGCAGGAGAGCGCCGAGCATGAGAAAGAGTTTCCCGAAGTCCCAAACGATGCAGGGGGGGCTGATGTCATGGGTGCCCCAATTCCATTGGCCGATGGAGACAGGCAGTATGAAGGATGGGCAGCCGCCACCGCTGCCGAGGCTGGAAGGGGTCAAGGTATCGACCAGACTGAAAAGGGGGCTTGCCTTGATGGCGGTCATGCGGGTATTCCAAACACCTGCAAAGCCATCGGGGTATTTCTGTTCGTAGAAGTCGGGCACTTCGGGCATGTCCGGGTCAGTGGGCGGGTTGACTTCTTCGGGTGGGTCTTCTGGCGGGGTGTCGGGCAAGGGGTTGCCGTCCTTGTCCTTGTTGATCGTTGTAGTTTGGTTTGTAATAGTTAAACTATTTGTATCGTATGTAATGTTTGTTGTTATTTTAGTTGTTGTGGTTGAATTGTCTGAATTGGTTATAGTTGTTTCAATGTCGGGGACGGAAGATGGCCCTGTAACAGTTGTATTTTCAGGAGTGGGAATAATTTCAGGGTGAGCGCCGGAATTAATTAAATCTTCTGATTTATCAAGCATTGACTGAGGCCAATCCGGTTGAGCGTCAATGTCGCTTGCAAGCTCTTCAATTGTCGCAAGACGAGGTGGAGGGATTGTTTCTAATTTAGTGATCGAAACACCGTAGCCAATTTCAATATGAAAATTGCGACATTCGCCAGATGTATCAGTACTTTGCAAATATCTTATATCAGGATAAGCAGAACCATAGACAGCTTTACAAGCAGTAGAACCCGAGGGATAACAATCAGATGGACCGCCCCCAGTGCGAACTCGATAACAAAAATCCTCCCCAGTATTTTTTTTATAAAGTTTAGCATCATCACCAAGCGTATAGTCAGAATAATAATTATCAGGAATTCCATCCATAAAATCTTTAAGCGCCAATGCTGTACCAAGAACCGGTACAGCACGAGCCAAAGGCTTTAACATTGCAAGTGTTACTTGTTTTTTTGGTATTTTGGCTGAAACTTCTACAGGAAT
>CALMMY010000157.1 GCA_937868695.1 uncultured Comamonadaceae bacterium | reverse complement strand
GCCGTGGCCAAAGCCGTGGCCGCCGGGGCCGAACTCATCCAGCCACCCCAGGACATGCCCTGGGGCCAGACCGTGGCCTACGTGGCCGACCGCGACGGCTGCCTGGTGGAGCTTTGCACGCCGGTGGACGGCTGACCCAACGCCACCGCCTGGCGTTTCAGCCACGCGGGCACGGTGGCTTTGGTGCAGGTTTGCAGGCCCATCAGCAGGGAGTGGTTGGGGTGGGGGATGCCGTGCTGGGTTTGCAGCACGCGGTGCATGTGGTGCAGCAGTTCGGCGGTCATTTCCGCATCGGCCAGGGCGCGGTGGGCGCGGCCTGTGCTGGGCAGCCGCAGAAACTGCGCCAGCGTGCCCAGCTGGTGGTTGGGGGCCTGGGGCAGCAGGCGGCGGGCCAGCAGCACGGTGCAGGCAAACGGGTGGTCGGCAGGCTGACCCAGCCGACGCAGCTCGGCCTGCCAGAACTTGCGGTCAAACGAGGCGTTGTGCGCCACCATCGGGCTGTGGCCCACAAAGCGGGCCGCATCGGCCATCACCTGCGCCACAGACGGCGCGGCTTTCACCATCGCATTGGTGATGCCCGTCAGCTGCGTGATGAACGACGACACATACATGCCGGGGTTCATCAGGCTCTGGAACCTGTCCACTACCGTGCCGTTTTCGGTCAGCACGATGGCCACCTCGGTGGGGCGGTCGCCCAGGTCGGGCGACATGCCTGTGGTTTCAAAGTCGATGATGGCGATGGTGGGCATGCTCACTGGCCCTGGTTGTGCAGGTGCTGGGCCTGGTTGGCCACCGGATGGCTGCCGCCCGCCACCAGGCGCACGGTGTAGCTGGCCGTGCTCTGTGCCCAGGCCACCAGGCGGTCGATGTTGGGGTGCTTGCCGGGGTAGGCCAGGGCATCGGCGGTGTGCTCGGCGTACCACTCCATGCCCAGGCTGGCTGCTGCGGGCGTGATGCTGCCACCGTACAGCGCGCCCAGCGCGTGGTACACGGCCAGCGATCCGGCCTGGCCGGGCTTGTTCTCCAGGGTGGCGAGCACCTGGCCCTGGCTGTCCAGCAGTTGCAGGGCGGCCAGGTGGCTGACGGAGGGGAGTTGTTTCAGGCGGTCGGCAAAGTTCATGGTGAAGTCAGGATTCAAAAAAACAATAGCTGCTTGCGCTTGCGGTACATGCGCAGGAAGTATTTTCTGCTGAAACTGGCTGCATTCTGTCCACGCCCGGCTGGCGTTAAGCTCTTTGCCCATCATGACCCTGAACACCCACGACCACTACCTCTATGCCCTGGTTGCCCTGTTGGGCACGCTGTTTGCCGTTGTCGCCGTGCTGAAGGTGATGACGCACCCTGCCTGGCAGGGCCGCGTGCAGTCGCTGCGCGGCGTGGTGCCGCCGTTCATCAACATCGTGGGTGTGCTGTTCGGCCTGACACTGGCCTTCATTGCCAACGACACCTGGAACGCGCACGACAAGGCCACCAACGCCGTCTACCGCGAGGCCGACCAGCTGCGCAGCCTGACGGTGCTGTCTGGCTCCATGCCGCAGCCGCTGCGCGGCCAGTTCAGGCAGCAGCTCACCGATTACGCCCGCGCCAGTGCCGACGAGTGGCAGCAACTGGCCCAGCGCCAGGCCAGCCCGCAGGCCGATGCGCTGTCGTCGGCCCTGCTGCTGAGCGTGGCCTCTGCCGATGTGGAGCGTGCCGTGGGCAGCAACGTGCAGGCCGTGATGCTGAAGGGGGTGGCCGACATCCGCCAGGCCCGCGACCTGCGCATCAGCCTGAGCCAGACCCACCTCAACCCGCTGAAGTGGCTGGGCATGGCCTACCTGGGCCTGTTGTGCATCCTGTCGGTAGCGGTGGTGCATGTGGACCACCCACGTGCCGCTGCCGCATCCATCATCCTGTTTGCCCTGTCCGCCGCCCCCACCGCCGCCATCGTGCTGGTGCAGGGCAACCCCTTCCAGCAGCCATCCTTCGTGTCTCCCCAGCCCATTGTGGATGCGGTGGTGGTGGATGGGGGGAAGTGACCGGAGGCTACTGGCTTGCGAGTTTCAGAAGCTCAACTGCGGCACTCAGACTGCCCTCGACAAAGCCAGGCGCAGCGATGCCAGCAGATCTTGCTCGTGTGCTGACATGGCCTGTGTATCCAGATGGCGGGCGTTGCGTTCGTAGATGTCCAGTGCTTCGGTGGGTGTGAGCGTGTCGATGCCCTGCACATGCCAGGCCAGTGACCGCAACAGCGGGTAATCAGCCAGACGGATGCGTGCCGGAATCCAGCCTGCCGGAGCCGCAGGCGGTGTTTCTTGGCTGCTGGCGGCATGGCTGTCTTGAAGCACAGAGCGGGCTTGCAGCTCCAAACCCAAGGCAGCCAGCACATTGCCATAGGCCCCCACCGTGACCGATGGCTCGCCTTTTTCAATGCGGTGCAGCGTCACGCGGGAAACGCCCGCTGCCTCGGCGGTGACGGTGCTGCTGACTTTCAGCGCCTTGCGCTGTGCGCGAATCCGAGCCCCCAGCGCCTGGAGCTGGGCGATGCAGGTGGTGCTCTGGTTGGGTGCGGTGGCTGGCATTGTGTTTCTCATTATTTGCAAAATACATTATTTGTCAATAATGAGAAACGTACCCTGATCAATTCATCCGTTCTGATCAGCATGCAGGCAGCTATCCTGCTTTTTGTGCGGCCCTTGGAAGGGCTTACTTCCCCGCAAACCCCGCGTAATACGCCTGCACGGCGGGCAGGCTGGCGATGCGGTTGGCGTGGGCGTTGAGGGCTGGGGCCACGCGCTCCACCAGGTCGGTGGGGATGTGATCCAGGCGGCCTGAGTTGAGGCCGCGCACGTCCACAAACACCTTCAGGTCGGCCACGGTCAGGCGGTTGTCGGCAAAGTATTCGCCGCCCTGGGCCAGCAGGCGGGCTTGCAGCCAGGCCAGGTACACGGGCATGGAGCCGTTGACCAGCGCCAGGCGGGCGGCCTTCTGTTCCTCACCCGTCATGCGGAAGGTGGGGCCGATGCGCACGCTGGCTTCTTCCACCACGTACGCCACTTCGTCGCACAGCAAGGCCTGCAACGGGTCGGTGGGGTACAGCCCGGCCAGTTTGCCCGCGTAGCGCAGCATGGCATCGCACTGTGTGAGGTGCAGACCGTCCACCTCCAGCGTGGGCACTTGGCCAAACGGCGTGGTTTTGCGGAACTCGGCAAATTCGGGGAAGGTGAAGCGGTGGTCTTCAAACGCGATGCCGCCGATGTGCAGCGCCAGGCGCACAGGCTCGGCGCGGCCACCGTGGAAGTCGAAATAGTTCAGCTTGAGCTGGGGCATGGTGTCTCCTGTGAATGTGTCGATCCGCATGCACACGGTGCGTGTGCATGGCTGGCGGCCATTCTAGGCAGCGTCTGCCAGCAACGCATGCAGTCCGGCATGGCGGTACAGGTGGGCGGGGCCGTGGCGGTAGCTGATGTCGCGCTCCAGCGTGGCACCCAGGCGCAGCGCCACCGCCTGCGAGGCCCGGTTGTGTACCGACACCACGCTTACTGCCGTTGTCCAGCCGAAGTCCTGGTAGGCGGCCAGCAGGGCGCGGCGTGCCCCCTCGGTGGCGTAGCCCTTGCCGTGTGCGCCGGGCACCAGCGCCCAGGTGATTTCGGGCTCGGCCCAGCCTTCGGGGTACCACAGCCCGCTCAGGCCCACAAATGCGCCGGTGGACTTTTCTTGCAGCGCCCAAGGCCCGTAGCCGCGCAGCAGCCAGTGGCCCGAATACACCGCAAACTTGCGCCAGGCCTCTTCGCGGTTGCAAGGCCCGCCGTAGAACGCCGACACCGGGTCGGCAAAAAAAGCCGCCATCGGCTCAAAGTCAGACTGGGTGAATGGCCGCAGGATCAGGCGTGCCGATTCCAGCGTGGTGATAGGGGTGTTGCTCATGGGTGTGTGCTCCGTTTGGAAGGTCAGAGCCAGACCTGGCCCGGTCCTGGGCTGGTTGGAATGGTGTATTCGGGCGAACCGCCCAGCACAAAGGCCCCCAGCACCCAGCTCAGCAGCGAGATGAAGATGCTGGCCCAGAACGCCGTGCCGAACCCATCCACCCTGAAACCGCCCACCAGCCGGGCCACCAGCAACAACATCAACGCATTGATGACCAGCAGAAACAGGCCGAAGGACACCAGCGTGAGCGGGAAGGTCAGCACCACCAGCAAAGGCCGCACCACCGCATTGGCCAGCCCCAGCAGCAGCGCCGCAATCACCAGCGCAGCCGTGCTGCCGAACCGCAGACCCTTGAACAGATGGCTGGCCACCCACAGCGACAGCGCGGTGATGGCCCAGTGCAGCAGAAACGGGGGAAGGTTGTCGAACATAGGGATGGGCCGAGAAATGAGATGAAGGGTGGAGTATAGTTTTGTAACTACAAAACGGGAGCTACAGTGTTTTCATGGGACGAAGCCAAAAATCAGACCAACCGCCAGAAACACGGTCTGAGTTTTGAAACCGCTCAGCTTGTGTTTGATGATCCCTGCCATGTCTCCCGTCAGGATCGGATTGAAGGGGGTGAGCAGCGTTGGCAAACCATTGGGCTGGTGCAAGGCGTTGTGCTTTTGCTGGTGGCGCACACCTGGTACGACCATGAAGACGGGAGTGAGCATATTCGGATCATTTCGGCGCGACGCGCCACCAAACTGGAGCGCAAAGTCTATGAACAAGGTACCTGATTCCGTTCGCCAGGAGTTGGCAGCGTTGGCTGCCATGCCAGAAAGCAGCATTGATTTTTCTGACCTGCCACCCTCGCAAGCCAGCGATTGGGTGGGGGCCGAGCGCGGCAAGTTCTACCGCCCGCTCAAGCAGCAACTGACGGTGCGGATTGATGCCGATGTGGTTGCGTGGCTGAAAGGGCAGGGCAAGGGGTACCAAAGCCGCCTGAACCAGATTCTGCGCACAGCCATGCTGAACACGCCCAAACACGGCTGACCAAGAAGCCGCAGTGCTGGCTACCTCCCGGTGGAGTTGCCAAACCGCCCCAGCCCCATTTCCACCAGCCCATCGGCGCGGCGCAGCAGAAACAGGGCATCCAGCCCCATGCGCTGCGCCATCGCCAAACCTTCGCCGGGGCCTGCCACCAGCAGGGCTGTGGCCCAGGCATCTGCCAGCATGCAGGTGCGTGCCAGCACGGTGACGGAAGCCACGCCGTTGTTGACCGGCGCACCCCGGCGTGCGTCCATCGTGTGGGCCAGGCGTGCCTCGCCCACTTGCAGAAAGCGCCGGTAGTCGCCCGAGGTGGCCACGGCCAGGTTGTCGAGTTCGATGACCCCATGCACGGAGCGTCGGCCTGCTTCGGGCTGCTCAAGCGCCACTGCCCAGGGTGTGCCGCTGGCCTGGGTGCCCACGGCCCGCAGCTCGCCGTCGAGCGCGGCCAGCGCATGCGGCACGCCGTGCCGCTGCAACACGGCGGCCATGCGGTCCACCCCGTAGCCCTTGGCAATGCCGCACAAGTCCAGCTGCACAGCCGCGTGCTTGCGGGCGCGGCTTGCGGGTCTGTCCAGCTCCAGAGTCTGCTGTGCTGGGTGGGCTGTGCCGGGCATGGGCTGGCGTGCGGCGCGGATGGCTGCCGCGTCGGGTGCATCGCGCACTGCGCCAAAGCCCCAGGCATCGACCAAAGCGCCCACGCCCGGATCGAACGCACCACCGCTCTGCCGCTGCACTTCCAGCGCACAGTCCAGCACCTCCAGCATTTCTGCGGGCAGGTCCACCCAGGTGCCCACGGGTGCATGGTTCAGGCGCACCAAGTCGCTGCTGGGTTTCCAGGGTGACATCTGTTCGTCCACCTGTTCCACCGCTGCTGCCAGGTCTTGGCGCAGAACCGCCAGGTTCAGGGTGCTGTCTGCATCGTGGGTGACCGACCAGCGCGTGCCCATGCTCGGGCCGTGCAGGGTGGTGCGCTGGCTGGGCGCAGCGGGCTCAGAACACGTCTTCGGCATAACGCTCCTTGGCTTTGAGTTGCGACACGCTCAATTGCAGCGGCTCAAGCACCGCATCCAGCGCCTCGGCCACGCCTTGCGCCATCGCGCGGCTGCCGCACACCCGCACGATGGCACCCTGTGCCACCCACTGGCGCAGGTGCTCCGCGTCGCGGCCCAAGGCATCCTGCACATAGCCTCCGCCACCGGGTACGCGGCTGAATGCCGTTTGCACACTGGCCAGCCGCCCTTCGGCCAGCCAGTGCTGAATTTCGGGGCCGAAGAAATAATCCCGCGCCGGGTCGCGCCCGCCAAAGTACAGGTGCATGGGCGTGCTCTGCTCATTGCGGCGGATGAACCCGGCCAGCGGTGCCACGCCCGTGCCCGCCCCGATCAGCACCACAGGCCGCCGTGTGTGCGGCAGGGCAAAACCGGGGTTGGGCCGGATGAAGGCCGTGACCGCCTCGCCCGCTTGCAGGCCAAGCAGGTGCGCCGAGCACAGACCGCCGGGCAGCAGGCGCACGCAGATTTCCACAAACCCGTCTTCCCAGCCCGAGGCCAGCGAGTAGTAACGCGGCACGGCTGAACCCGGCGGCACGATGCCCACCAGGTCGCCCGCCGCAAAGCGGGCCAGACCCTGCGACTGTGTACCCGTGCCCGGCGCAGACCATGCAAAGCGCAGGATGGCGGTGGCGGGCTGGCCGCTGTCGCCGGGGTAGTCCTGGCGGGCCGTCAGCGTGAGCGCGGTGGTGGGCGGCAGGCGTGGTACGTGCGCCAGCACAAGAGGTTCATTCAGCGCCTGCCCCAGCGCATCGCCCCAGCGGGCAAACTGCTGGGCCGATTGCTGGTGAATGCACTCCAAAGGCAGCAGCGCGGGCCAGCCCTGCGCACGCAGGGTGTCGTCCACGGCCTTGGCAAACGCGCAGAAGGCCGGAAACTGCCGGTCGCCAAAACCCAGCACCGCCACCGGCACCGCCGTGCTGGCGCTGAGCTTGGCCATGTGCGCCAGGGCGTGGCTGGCGTGGGCCGGGGCCTGGCCTTCGCCATAGGTGGCGGCCAGCACCAGCACCTGCCGCGTGGCGGCGGTGGTCTGAAACTGCTCCAGCCCGCAGGTGTGTACCCGGTGGCCGGCCTGGGCCAGCGCATCGTGCAGGGTCTGGGCAAAGCCCCAGGTGCTGCCGCCTTCGCTGGCCACAAAAATCAGCACATCGGCCTGTGCCAGTGGGCTGTTGCCTGTGATGTGCGGCGCATTGCGGCGTGCCTGCCACCAGATGACCACGCCCGACAGCCAGAACAGCAGCACGCTGGCACCCGCCAGCCCCAGCACCACCGCCCACAGCCAGGCCGACTGGCCGGTGTGCAGCACCACGGCCCAGTCGTTCACGCGCTGCGCCAGGGTGGCCTGCTGCCAGGCCAGCATCTGGCCCGAGTAACGGTCGATCCAGCCATGGCCCTGCACCGTGACCACCTTCCAGGTGTCCTGCGGGTCGGATGGATCGGGGAAATTCAGTTTGCGCACATCC
>CALMMY010000156.1 GCA_937868695.1 uncultured Comamonadaceae bacterium | reverse complement strand
CGAGCGGGGTGTGCGCCCGCTGGCCTACGGCGTGGACTCGCTCAAAAACCCCGACAGCTTGGCCAAACTGGCGGCGGTGGTGCGCGGGCAGGGGGTGGACGTGGTGCTCAACGCCACCGCGTTTGCCGTGGCCTCGCCCGGCGAAAGTGGGGCAAGCGGGCCAGATGCCGACCCGCTGCGGGATGACAGCTGGCACCGCCACTGGGCGGGCGATGCGCCGGTGCTGCAACTCATCACTGCCGGGTGCGACCAGGCGCAGTGGCAGCAAGACCCCCACGGCCTCACCCCGCGCGACCTGGCCATGCAAGTGGTGCTGCCCGAGGTGGATGGCCGCATCCTGACCCGCGCCATCAGCTTCAAAGGCCTGGCCTGGCGCTGCGAGCGCACGCAGACCGACGTGGTGCGCTACCAGCCCGAGCCCGAGCGCATCGCCTGGGTGGCCGAGCTGGCCCGGCGCTGGTGCGTGCTGCGCCGCAAGCCCGTGGCGGACAAGCGCGTGGCCCTGGTGCTGGCCAACTACCCCAACGACGACGCCCGCCTGGCCAACGGCGTGGGGCTGGACACCCCGGCCTCCACGGTGGACATCTTGCACGCGCTGCACGCACAGGGCTGGCACACCGGCGAGGCGGCGGCGCTGCCCGCCGACAGCGATGCCCTCATGGCCTTGCTGCTGCGCCACGTCACCAACGACCTTGAGCACAACGACCACCGTGCCGTGGGCCAAAGCCTGGCCATGGCCGACTACCTGCGCGACTTTTCGGCGCTGTCCGCCGCCAACCAGCAAGCGGTGTGCGGGCTGTGGGGCCCGCCCGAGGCCGATCCCATGGTGCGAGCGGGCCGTTTCATGGTGCCCGGCCTGCGGCTGGGCCAGGTGTTCGTGGGCATACAGCCCTCGCGCGGGCGCGACCTGGACGGCGTGGCCAGCTACCACGACGCCGACCTGGTGCCGCCCCACGCCTACCTGGCGTTCTATTTCTGGCTGCGCCGGGTGTTCCAGGTGGATGCGCTGGTGCACGTGGGCAAGCACGGCAACCTGGAATGGCTGCCCGGCAAAAGCGTGGCCCTGGGGGCCGATTGCTGGCCCGACCTGCTGCTGGGGCCGCTGCCGCACCTGTACCCCTTCATCGTCAACGACCCCGGCGAGGGCAGCCAGGCCAAGCGGCGCACGCAGGCCGTCATCATCGACCACCTGATGCCCGCGCTCACCCGCGCCGAAACCTACGGCCCGCTGCTGGAGCTGGAACGCCAGATGGACGAGTACGTCGAGGCCCTGTCGCTCGACCCCCGGCGTGCCCAGCGGTTGCGCCAGGACATCCTGGCCCACGTGCTGCAACACCGCCTGCACGAAGACCTGGGCTTTGCCCCACCGGCCGACGACGCCCAGCGCGAGGCGCTGCTCAACCGGCTGGATGCCTACCTGTGCGAGCTGAAAGAGTCGCAAATCCGCGACGGGCTGCACCGCTTCGGCCAGTCGCCCCAAGGCCGCCAACGCAGCGATACGCTGCTGGCGCTGGCCCGCTTTGCCAGCGGCACGGCCACGGGGCAGGGCAGCTTGCTGCAAGCCCTGGCACACGACTTGGGGCTGGGTGATTTCGACCCCCTCAACCCCCGCGAGGGTCTGGGCAATGGCGATTGGGCCAGCCCCTGGACCGGCCCACGCCCCGCCGCGTTGCTGGCGGCGTGTGACATGCCCTGGCGGCACCAGGGCCACACCCGCGAGCGGCTGGAAAACTTGGCCCAAACCTTGATTGACGGCACCGCCACGCCCCCGCCAGATTGGGGCCGCACCCTGGCCGTGCTGGCTCACGTGCAAGGCGTGCTGGCCCCCCGGGTCGATGCCTGTGGCCCGCTGGAAATGCGCCGCCTGCTCGACGGGCTGGCGGGCCGTTTCGTGCCGCCCGGCCCCAGTGGCGCACCGTCGCGCGGGCGGCCCGACGTGCTGCCCACCGGGCGCAACTTCTATTCGGTGGACACGCGTGCCGTGCCCACGCCAGCGGCCTACAACATGGGTGCGCAGGCGGCCGACCGCGTGATCGAGCGGCACCTGCAAGACCACGGCAGCTTTCCCACATCGGTGGGCCTGTCGGTGTGGGGCACCAGCACCATGCGCACCGGGGGCGAAGACGTGGCCCAGGCCCTGGCCCTGATGGGGGTGCGGCCCAAATGGGTGACGGGCAGCCACCGGGTGGCCGACATCGAGGTGCTGCCCATGGCCATGCGCAACCGGCCGCGCGTGGACGTGACGCTGCGCATTTCAGGCTTCTTCCGCGACGCGTTCCCCAACCTCATCGACCTGTTCGACACCGCCGTGCAAGCCGTGGCCGCCGTGTCGGCCGACGACGAGCCTGACGAGGTCAACCCCATCCGCGTGCGGGTGCAGCGCGACATGGCGCAAGCCATTGCGCAAGGGCAATCCGAAGACCAGGCCCGGCGGCAGGCCACCTGGCGGGTATTCGGGCCGCGCCCCGGCGGCTATGGCGCGGGCGTGCAAGAACAGATCGTGGGTGGCCGCTGGCAAAGCAGCGCCGACCTGGCGCAGGCCTACCTGCATGCCGGGGCCTTTGCCTACGGGCAGGACGGGCACGGCCTGGCGGCGCGTGGCGCGTTCGAGCAGCGCCTGGGTGGCCTGCAGGCCGTGCTGCACAACCAGGACAACCGCGAGCACGACATCCTGGATTCCGACGATTACTACCAATTCCACGGCGGCATGGGGGCCGCGGTGCAGCTGCTGTCGGGCACGCTGCCCGCCCTGTACCACGGCGACTTCAGCGTGCCCGGCACGGTGCGGGTGCGCACCCTGGCCGAAGAGGTGGCGCGGGTGGTGCGCTCGCGCGTGGTCAACCCCAAGTGGCTGGCAGGCATCCAACGCCACGGCTACAAAGGCGCGTTCGAGCTGGCTGCCACCGTGGACTACCTGTTCGGCTTCGATGCCACCGTGGGCGTGGTGACCGACCACCAGTACGCGCTGGTGGCCGAAGCCTATGTGTACGACCCCGACACCCGCGCCTTCATGCAGCAGCACAACCCGCTGGCCCTGCGCAGCGTGGGTGAGCGCCTGCTGGAGGCCATGCAGCGTGGCCTGTGGCAAGAACCCGGCGAGCACCGCGAACGCATCGCACAGCACCTGCTGGCCCTGGAGCAGCAACTTGAAGAACCTGGCCACCCGCAACACCCATGAACCATTCCACTTCTGAACCTTCTTGCGCAAGCCAGCTGCTGTGCCAGACCGACGGCCACCGCAACGTGTTCCCGTTCACAGCCCTGGTGGGGCAGGCGGTGTTGCAGCGCGCCCTGTTGCTGACGGCCATTGACCCCGGCATCGGCGGTGTGCTGATCAGCGGCCCCCGGGGCACGGCCAAATCCACCTCGGCGCGAGCGCTGGCGGCCCTGTTGCCCGACGCGCCCTTTGTGACCTTGCCGCTGTCGGCCAGCCTGGAGCAACTCATTGGCACGCTGGATGTGCAAGCTGCGCTGCGCGAAGGCGAGGTCAGGCTTCAGCCGGGCCT
>CALMMY010000155.1 GCA_937868695.1 uncultured Comamonadaceae bacterium | reverse complement strand
GTATGTTGAGTTGAATGACATGTGAAAAAACTCCTTTTTGAATTAAAAATTATGCTTGATACATGGGTATACCCCGCTGGACAATCTTGACAAATTGTTCCCACCGATAGCTTCCAAATGAAAAAAGCCTTCGCGCCACATGTGCACGAAGGCTTTTTTGCTTGTTCACCGGGACGCGTTGTGCGCCCGCGCCCCTTACCTCACAACCGCAAGGCAAGGGGGATGGGTGGATCACACGCCGATCACACCACCGTCGGTGCGGGTGATGACGATGGTGGCCGAGCGGGGGCGGCCAGTGGGGCCGTAGCCTGCATTGCCAGGCCATTGGCTCTCGTATGCGTGTGCAGCAGCCGACCCGATGGCCGGTGTGTTTTCGCCGGGGTGCTGGATGTTCACAAACAGCGCTTTGCCATCAGCCGATTCGGTGATGCCGGTCACCTCGGCACCTTTTGGTGCCACCAGGAAGCGGCGCAGTTTGGCATCGCCCAGAGCGGCACCGATGAAGGTTTCCTGTTTGCCCGTGACTTCCGCACCGCTCACCGTCATCTTGTTATCGACTGTGATCTTGGAACCATCGCCCACTGTGCCGGGAATGGCGGCCAGCAGCATACAGTTGGTTTCATCGGTATAGGCACCGTCGTCGGTCTGTATCCAGCAAATGCCCGTGGCTTTGGAGAACCACAAGCCGTCTGGCGACGAAAACGCATTGCTGGCGGTCAGGCCCGACAGGTTGATGTTGGCCGCCGCATCTTCTTCCGAACCAAACAGGAAGATGTCCCACTTGAAGGACACGGCGGTCGAGGCACTGTCGGTCTCTTTGAAGCGGATGATGTGGCCGTTGGGGTTGCCCGAACCCTTCTTGCCATCGCTGTCCGCATAGGCACGGGGGTTGGCCGCATCGGTCTTCACGGGTGTGCGGTTGGCGCTGCTGTTGTTGGTGAGGGTCATGTAGATTTCACCGTTGGCAGGGTTCACCGAGCCCCACTCAGGACGGTCCATCTTGGTCGCACCCACAGCGTCGGCAGCATGGCGGGCATTGACAAACACATCGGCCTGGTTGGCAAATGCGTAGGCTGTGTAGCCCGACACCTTGGCATCGGCGATGTTCAGTTCAAGCCACTGGCCAGTGCCATCGGCATTGAACTTGGCTGCGTACAACTTGCCTTCGGTCAGGTACTTGTCACCGGCGGCCAGGCCGCTGCCAATGTCCTTGTCGTCCCAGTTGGCAGCCGACACAAACTTGTAGATGTATTCATTGCGCGAATCGTCACCCATGTAGACGGCCAGGGGTTTGCCCACCACGGGTTTGCCGAACACAGCCGCTTCGTGCGCAAAACGCCCCATTGCCACGCGCTTGGCTGGCGCTGCGGCAGACATCGGGTCAATTTCAACGATGTAGCCAAAGGTATTGGGCTCGTTGCGGAAGTCGGCTGCGGCCGTGGCACCCACAGCCGAGTTGTTCCAGCGCGTGAAACGGTTGTCTGTGCTGGAGACGGTGTGCCAGCCCTGGCCCATGCCAGCGGTGGCGGCAGAGGCCAGTGGGGCAGAGGCCACGCCGTAGCGCTTCAACGAAGCTGCCAGCTTGGCATCCACTGCGTTGGAGCCTTTGGGCATGTGGAAGTAGGCGGCCCAGTTCTCTTCGCAGGTCAGCAACGTGCCCCAGGGCGTGTAGCCCGTGCCGCAGTTGTTCAATGTGCCGCGCGAGGTGGCACCCGTGGTGTCGAATGCCGTCACCATGAAGGCTTTGGCCGCAGCCAGGTGTGCGGCGGGGGCCGTGATGCGCACGGGTGTCTGGGCGTTGACACGGCGGTTGTAGATGGAGTCCAGCTTGTATTCCCACTTGCCGGCGGCGTTTTTGCCCACTTCCACCAGCGAAACGCCGTGGTGGTTGATTTCTTTCAGGGCCTCCAGGCCATCTGCCGGGCGGTTGCCCAGATCCCAGTCACCGAACTGCGAAAACTTCTTGCCGTTCACGCCATTGCTGGTCTGGCCCTTCGGGTGCATGAAATGCGCATCAGCCGAGCTTTCGTGGTTCATGCCCAGCACGGCACGGCTGGTTTCGGTGGCGCTGTACTTGCCGTTGCTGCCGATGTAGAAAAACTCCACGCCATCGTGGTGGTCGCCCACGCGCTGGCTCCAGTCGTCGGTTTCCGTGCCCTGGTTGCTGTAAGCGGGAATGGAAGACACCAGGCGGTCGCCCGTGGCGTGCAGCACCGTGAACGTGTACCCGGCAGGCAACACCACGCCATCGGCAATGCTTTTGCCCACAGCGCCAAAGCCCAGGGCTTTTTCGGGGGCGGCATCGTCGCCACCACCGCAGGCGGCCAGAAACGGCACGCTGGACAGCGCAGCCAGGCCCACGCCACCGCGAATCAGGCTGCGGCGGCTCAGGCCGGTTTGGGCTCCGCGTGCCAGCACTTGCTGGAAGGTCTCATTGCCGGAGGTGTTGCTGATTTCATCGAACTTGTCTGACATCGGGTATTCCTTGAAAAGGTGGATCAACCCGCGTAGTCTGAAAACACTGTGTGTCAGGACGATGAAACCGTCTGCCCGGCAATGGGCAAATAGACTGCGCCCACCAATCCAGCCAGGTCACCAAACGGTCAAATTACCGTCATCAAAAATCAGGGTAAGTACGGTAACCTCGAAACAAAGGGGCTTTCTGCCCCGATGCAATTCGACTTTGCACCATTTCACGATTGGGAAATCAACATGTTAGCCATCAAAAAAGCCCGCAAACTCATTGAAGCCAAGCCCACCGATGAAGCCTCCGTGACCCTGGCCGACTTGGTTCTGGCGCTGGAAACCGAGCAAAGCTACCCGCTGCACAGGCTGTACGACCTGGATTACAAGCGTTTCGAGCTGGCGATGGAAATTCTGGCCGAGTGGCGGCTGGACAGGTATTACGCCAGCAAAATCAAACTGATCGATGCCAGCAACCAGG
Organism: uncultured Comamonadaceae bacterium; assembly: GCA_937868695.1. GTDB lineage: Bacteria > Pseudomonadota > Gammaproteobacteria > Burkholderiales > Burkholderiaceae_C > UBA2334. The sequence goes on along the minus strand of CALMMY010000155.1, from coordinate 69 downwards.
CAAGAGAAATGCTGACCGCCCAATCGGCAATGGCAGCAACAGCAGCAGAAAAGGCCGCAGACGCGGCCA
>CALMMY010000154.1 GCA_937868695.1 uncultured Comamonadaceae bacterium | reverse complement strand
CGTCCACCACGATGCCGATCACCAGCACCATGCCGAACATGGTCAGCACGTTGATGGAAAAGCCCATGGCCAGCAGCGCGGCAAACGTGCCCAGCAGGGCGATGGGCACCACGATGGTGGGGATGACGGTGTAACGCCAGTTCTGCAAGAACAGGAACATCACCAGAAACACCAGCACCACGGCCTCGACCAGCGTTTCCACCACCTTGCCGATGGAAATCTTGACGAAGCGCGAGCTGTCGTAGGGAATCGTCCAGCTCATGCCCTGGGGGAAATAGCGCTCCAGCTCGGTCATCTTGTCGCGCACGGCCTGGGCCGTGGCCAAGGCGTTGCCGCTGGGCGACAGCTGCACACCCATGCCGACCGAGGGCTGTCCGTTGAGGCGGGCACTGGTGGCATACAGCTGGCCACCCAGCTCGATGCGGGCCACGTCTTTCAGGCGCACGGTGGAACCGTCTGCGTTGGCACGCAGCAGCAGGCGGCCAAACTCGTCCACCGAGCTGAGCTGCCCCTTCACCACCACGGTGGCCGCAATGCCCTGCCCTGCCACGTTGGGCAGGCTGCCGATTTCACCCGCCGACACCTGGGCGTTCTGCGCCCGGATGGCGTTGGTCACGTCGGCGCTGGACAGGCCGTAGCCTTGCAGCTTGGCCGGGTCTATCCACACGCGCATGGCACGCTCGGTGCCAAACAACTGGGCCTGGCCCACGCCGGGCACACGCTGCAATTCGGGCAGCACGTTGCGCGAGGCGTAGTCGCCCAGCGCCACCGGGTCCCAGGCCGGGTCTTTGGACGACAAGATGGCAAACAGCAGGAAGTTGGAGCTCGACTTGTCCACCCGCACGCCCTGCTGCGTCACCGCCGAGGGCAGGCGGGGTGTCGCACGGCCCAGGCGGTTCTGCACGTCCACCTGCGCCATGTCGGCGTTGGTGCCGGGCTCAAAGCTCAGGGTGATGGTGCCCGTGCCGTTGGCTTGCGCCACCGACTCCATGTAAATCAGCCCCGGTGAGCCGTTCATTTCGCGCTCAATGACCGACAGCACCGCGTCTTCCAGCGTCTGCGCCGAGGCACCGGGGTAGGTGGCCGACACCACGATGGACGGCGGTGCCACCGGCGGGTACTGCGAAATGGGCAGCTGGGTGATGGACACCGCGCCCAGCACTGTCACAAACAGGGCGATCACCCACGCAAAAATGGGGCGGTCAATGAAAAATTTGGCCATGCTGACAACCCCTTATTTCGCAGCGGGGGCGGGCGCGGGTGCAGCGGCACCGGGGACGGCCGCTTTCGGGGCCGTACCGGGAGCCTGCCAGGGCACGGCCTTCACCGGCGCATCGCCACGCAGCTTCTGGAAGCCGTCCACCATCACCTGTTCGCCGGCCTTCAGCCCGTCCAGCACCACCCAGCGCCCGCCTTGCTGGCCGCCCAGCTTGACCGGGCGGGGGCTGACCTTGCCTTCGCTGTCCACCACCATCACGCTGTCGCCCTTGGGGCTGCGGGTGACCGCCTGCTGCGGCAGCGCAATCGCGTCGCTGGCCTGGGCCTGCACCAGCCGCACGCGCACGTACAGGCCGGGCAACAGGCGACCACCGGGGTTGGGCACCTCGGCACGCAGGGTGACTTGCCCGCTGGTGGGATCCACCGTCAGGTCGCTGAACAGCAGCTTGCCGGGTTGGGGGTGTTCGGTGCCGTCTTCCAGCACCACCTTCACGGCAGCGGCCTGTGCGCCGTTGCGCTTGAGCTGGCCGCTTTCCACGGCACGGGCCAGGGCCATCGCTTCGCTGGCCGACTGGGTGAAGTTGATGTAGAGCGGGTCGATCTGCTGCACCACGGCCATGGGCGTGGCATCGGTCTGCGCCACCAGTGCGCCCTCGGTCACGTTGGCACGGCCCACGCGCCCGGCAATGGGCGCGGTCACGTCGGCGTAACCCCGGTTGATGCTGGCGGTCTGCACAGCCGCCTTGGCCAGGGCCAGGTCGGCCTCGGCCTGCTTCACGGCCAGTTCGGCATTGGTGGCTTCCTGCTCACTCACGGCCTTGTCGGCCACCAGCGGACGCAACCGCGCCCATTGCGCCTGGGTTTGGGCCACCTGCACTTCGGCCTTGGCCTGCTGGGCCCTGGCGCTGGCCAGCACCGCCTCATAGGGCGCGGCATCGATGCGGAACAGCGGCTGCCCGACCTTGACCGCACTGCCTTCGGTGAACAGCCGCTGCTGCACGATGCCCGTGGCCCGCGCCCGCACCTGGGCCACGCGCGAGGCCTCCAGCCGCCCCGGCAACTCGGTCAGCAGATCCACATCGCCGGGCTGCACCGTCACCACACCCACCTGGGCTGGCGGTGGCGCGGCACCACCGGGTGCGCCCGCCGCACCGGGCGGCTTGTCACCGCCACCGCAGGCAGACAACAAAACCGCACCACCGAGCAAAGCGGCGATCAGGGTGGGCGACAAAGGAAGGGCCATTGCGTAGGTTCGTGGGGACATGGTCACGGCTGGTGTGTTCGGATGGGAACGGAGATAATAAACATACATTGTTGAACGTATGTAAAGTATGGTTAAAAAAACCAAAGCCGATGCCGAGTTGACCCGACAGCATCTGCTGGACACGGCTGAACTGCTGTTTCTGGAACGCGGCGTGTCACGCACCTCGCTGCAAGACATCGCCACCGCAGCGGGCACCACGCGGGGCGCGATTTACTGGCATTTCAAGGACAAGGCCGATCTGTTCAACGCCATGATGGAGCGCGTGGTGCTGCCGATGGAGCAGGCACTGCAATCGGCGGCCAGCACAGTCGGCACCGACGCAGACTCCCCCCCTGCAACACCTGGTGGACACCATGCTGGCGGCCCTGCACGCCACGGTACACGACCCGCAGACCCGGCGGGTGTTCCAGATCGCCACCCACAAGGTGGAGTACGTGGCCGAATTGCAGGCCGTGGCGGTGCGGCGACTGGAAATCATGCGCAGTCTGGTGGGGGTCACCGAACAGGCCATCGCGCTGACGCTGGCACCGACGGGCCGGAC
>CALMMY010000153.1 GCA_937868695.1 uncultured Comamonadaceae bacterium | reverse complement strand
CCCGCTCCATTCCCGCTCACCTCCTGAGCCATCCACACGTCTTCGCTGCCCGCCATGAGTCTTTACACCCAGCTCCAAACTGCCAAAACCGAAGAAGATGTCAAAGACGCTTACATCAAGGCCCTGGGCCTCAAGGGGTACACCAAAGGGCTGATTGACATCCAGACCCGCGAAGTGTGGTTTGAGGCCAAGCACACCGGCAAGCATTCCAGTTACGCCATGTTCACCCAGCTGCTGCATTACGTGCAGGACGCGCTGAACAAGGGTGAATATGTGCCGCCGCTGCTGGCCGTGATCGACACCGAAAAAGCCGCGCTCATGAAAAGCGCCGACGTGCTGCCGTTTCTGGCCAAAAAGACTGTGCGCTGGGGCAAATCGGCCAGCCAGTACACGCCCGAGGCGCTGGATGCCATTTCGGCCCACATCGGCACGCACTTTGTGTCGTTCCGCATCGCCACGCACGAAGACGAGTTTCTGGCCACCGTCAAAACCGCCATCAAAACCGGCGACATCATCCGCACCCCCATCACCCCCGACAACCTGAAACAGGTGTTCGACAAATGGATGGCGATGGTGGGCCAGGAAATTTCAGGGGTGGCCGAAGAAGACTATGCCCTGCTGTTTTTTGCAGACATCATGCATGACGGCACCGTGTCCACCCATGCCAACCTGCCCGCCGAACTGCTGCACCGCAACGGCGCACCCGTGTTCAGCCTGCGCGGCCAGCTGTACGAGCTGGGCAGCAAAGAGGGCTACCGCCAGTTCTGGGCCATCTACCACAAGCCCCCGAAGTCGGAGTACCGCGACTACCTGCTGGAGCGCCGCGACAGCCTGATTCCGCTGGATGAGCGCAGCTTCAAAGGCGCTTACTACACCCCGCTGGCCGTGGTGGACAAGGCCTACGACAAGCTGGCCGAAACCCTGGGCAAAAACTGGCAGAAAGACTACGTGGTGTGGGACATGTGCTGCGGCGTGGGCAACCTGGAGGTGAAGCACAGCAACCCGCGCAATGTGTACATGAGCACGCTGGACCAGGCCGACATCGACGTGATGCGGGCCACCAAAACCTGCGTGGCCGCGCAGCGTTTTCAGTACGACTACCTGAACGACGACATCACCGACGATGGCCGCATCGACTACAGCCTGACCAACAAAGTGCCCGCCGGACTGCGGGCCGCCATCGCGGCGGGCAAGAAGATATTGGTGCTGATCAACCCGCCGTATGCGGAGGCGACAAACTTTGAAAACATTGCCACAGGGTTGGATGCAGAAAACAAAACAGGCGTGGCCAAAACCAAGATGGCTGACCACATGGAGCGTTACGGAAAGGCCAGCAACGAGCTGTTCACGCAGTTCTTGGCGCGTGTGGCCCAAGAAATCCCCAAGGCCACCATTGCCATGTTCAGCACCATGAAGTACGTCAATGCCCCGAATTTTGAAAAATTTCGGTCAGCATGGAGTGCGAAGTACCTGGGCGGTTTCGTGGTTCACAACCAGGCATTTGATGGCCTCACGGGAAAGTTTCCGATTGGGTTTTTGGTGTGGGAAACCGACCAGCAGGCCAGCCGAAAAACCTACATCACCGAAATTCAGGTGGAAGTTTTGGATAAAAAGGCCCAAGCCATTGGGGATAAAACTTTTTACAACTTACCGAACAACACGTTTTTAAACGTGTGGCTCAAACGGCCCCGTGCCAATAAATCGCCGGTCATCCCATTGAAAAATGCGATTTCACCCTCCGCATCAGTTCCGCGTGTCAAAGCCTGGTCTGATGACGCAATTGCGTACATGTATTGCGGTGTGAATGATTTACAGCATGCAGAGCAGCAGACGGTCATTTACTCATCGGTGTACGGTGGTGGCAATGGCTTCTACCTGACACCTGACAACCTCTGGCAAGCTGCCATCGTGTTTTCAGTGCGCCGCTTGGTTCGCCCCACTTGGCTCAACGACCGCGACCAGTTTTTGCAGCCCACACAGCCGCTCACGGATGAGTTCAAAACCGACTGCCTGCTGTGGATGCTGTTCAACCGTTGCAACCGAACAGCCAGTGCAGATGGCCTCGAATGGAATGGGCGCACATGGTCGCTGGTGAACCACTTCATTCCGTTCACCGAGGCCGAAGTGGGGGCACCTGATCGGTTCGAGTCCGACTTCATGGTGCAATACCTGAGCGACAAAACTCTGTCGCCCGAGGCCCAGGCCGTGCTGGATGCCGGGCGCGTGCTGTGGCGGGCCTACTTTGCCCACACCGATGCGCGTTCCGTGCGCGACGAGTTCAAGCTCAACCGCCCTGATGTGGGCTGGTACCAGGTGCGCAACGCGCTGGCCCGGCGCAACAGCAGCGGCGACACGCTGCCCATCGACACGAAGCCCTTCGAGGCCGCCTACCAAACCCTGACCGACAAGCTCCAACCCCAGGTGTTCAGCCTGGGCTTTTTGCGGTGAA
>CALMMY010000152.1 GCA_937868695.1 uncultured Comamonadaceae bacterium | reverse complement strand
ACCTTCTTGTCGGCAACCGCTTCGCTCACACCCATGTTCAGGGTGATCTTGGTCAGACGGGGCACTTCCATGATGGACTTGTAGCCGAACTTGGCAATCAAGCTGGGGGCAACCGTTGTATTGAAATGTTCTTGCAAGCGTGCCATGTTCATGCCACCTTAATTTCTTCGCCGGAAGACTTGAAGACGCGAACCTTCTTGCCATCGGCCAGTTGCTTGATACCCACACGGTCAGCCTTGCCGGTTGCCGCATTGAAAACGGCCACGTTGGACTGGTGAATGGGCATGGTTTTGCTGATGATGCCGCCAGCAACACCCTTCATGGGGTTGGGTTTGGCGTGCTTCTTGACGACATTGATGCCTTCAACAACCACATGGGAATCATCTACGCGGGACACAACATGTCCGCGCTTGCCTTTGTCCCGGCCCGCAATGACGATGACTTCGTCACCTTTAACAATCTTGTTCATGTCGAAACCTCAAAGAACTTCAGGGGCCAGGGACACGATCTTCATGAACTTTTCGCCGCGCAGCTCGCGTGTCACGGGGCCAAAAATGCGCGTGCCAATGGGTTCAAGCTTGGCGTTGAGCAACACGGCGGCGTTGCCATCAAACTTGATCAGAGCGCCGTCAGGACGGCGGATGCCTTTGGCGGTGCGAACCACCACGGCACTGTAAACCTCGCCTTTTTTGACGCGGCCACGTGGAGCAGCTTCCTTGATGCTCACTTTGATGATGTCGCCGACACTGGCGTAACGGCGCTTGGAGCCACCCAGCACCTTGATGCACATCACGGACTTGGCACCCGTGTTGTCAGCAACATCGAGTCGAGATTGCGTTTGAATCATTTGGATTAAGTCCCAACTTGAATCCCCCCATCCACCATGGCCGGGGGCGATCAGTCTTGGTCCCGTCGTTGACAGCAAGCTTGGCGCGAATTCGCCGAGCTTGCCAGCTCGTTGGGTAGAAAACACCGCCCAAGAAAAGCGGAGCCAAGTATTATCACATGTCACCGCTTGTTGTGTCAACGATTTTTCAGCCTACCCCCACAAGCTTTCTGTACACGGCACACCACAATCCGCGAACAACCCCACCTATCCCTGCCAAAGGGCCGATCCCCCCCCACACACACCACCACCGCGCCATGACATTGCCCGCCACCCAGCCCACTGCCTCCGCATCCATTCCAGAACAATCAACCGTTCAGACCATCGCTTTCATCGGCGGCGGCAACATGGCCAGCGCCATCATCGGCGGACTGATCCGCCAGGGCTGGCCAGTCGAGCGCATCTGCGTGGTAGAGCCCTGGGATGAGCAACGCAGCCGCCTGCAAACACAATTCGGACTGACCGCACAGGCGCAAGCCGATGCCTCGCTGGAAAGCTGTGGCCTGGTGGTGTGGGCCGTCAAGCCCCAGACTTTCAAAACCGCTGCGATGGCCTGCCGCCCCTGGACAGGGCAGGCTCTGCACCTGAGTGTGGCCGCAGGCATCCGCAGCGACAGCATGGCCGACTGGCTGGGCACCGAGCGCCTGGTGCGGGCCATGCCCAACACACCTGCCCTGGTCGGCCAGGGCATGACGGGCCTGTACGCCCGCCCCAGCGTGAGCCAGGCAGACCGGCAATGGGTGAATGATGTGCTGGCCCCCACAGGCCAGCTGCTCTGGCTGGAACACGAGCAGCAACTCGATGTGGTGACGGCCCTCTCCGGCTCCGGCCCGGCTTATGTGTTCTATTTCATTGAATCCATGGTGCAGGCTGGCGTGGACATGGGTCTGTCGCAAGCCCAGGCCCACCAGCTGGCGGTGGCCACGTTCACGGGTGCATCGGCGCTGGCCCAGGCCTCGGACGAAGCACCCAAGGTGTTGCGCCAGCGGGTCACGTCACCCGGCGGCACCACCTTTGCCGCCATCAGCCACCTGGAAGCCTCTGCCGTGCAAACCCATTTTGTCGATGCCATGCGTGCCGCTGCACACCGGGCCCAAGAACTCGGGGATGAATTCGGGCGCTGAATCCGACTACAACAGAGATACCCGGCATGCCCGCACCCTGCACGGCATGCCGTGGTCACCCTCTCGGCAATAATCAGCTCTGCCAGACCGGCACGGCCAGTGCCAGCACGACACCGGCAAACAGCGTACACCCGAGCCAGTGGTTGGCCCGGAAAGCCCGAAAACAGGCATCCCGCTCACGCCGGTGAATCAGCTTGTAGTGCCACACCACCTGGGCCAGGCCCAACACGGTCGCCAGAACAAACACTGAAAAGTACGCGACACCAGCCATAGCAAGCAGCCAAAACAGCATGAAAAAGGCATAAAACCCCATGATGGCGGCCACATCCCAGCGCCCCAGGGTGATGGCGGAAGTTTTCATGCCAATCTTCAGATCGTCATCGCGGTCCACCATCGCGTACTCGGTGTCGTAAGCCAGCACCCAGCACAGGTTGCCCAGCAACAGCAACCAGGCCTGACCGGGAATGCTGCGCCAGGCTGACCACACGTCACCCCAGCCCGGCCAGGCAGAACCCGACCACAGCTCCATCGTTGGCCCGGCCTGCACCGCTGTGAAGGCCATTGGAATGCCAAAGCTGAACGCCACCCCCAGCACCGCCTGCGGCATGGACACCAGCCGCTTGGCATACGGATAGGCAATGGTCACCAGCAGCGCGGGAACAGCCCAGGCCACGGTGGCCGCGTTGGTCGTCAGCACCAGTGCCAGCGCCAGCAAAGCCAGGGCAGCCCCCACTGCCAAGGCTTCTTTGACCGACACCGCACCGCTGGTGACCGGGCGCTGGGCCGTGCGCTTGACGTGGCGGTCAAAGCGGCGGTCGGCCACGTCGTTGATGCAGCACCCTGCGCTGCGCATCAGGATGGTGCCGCCCACAAACACCAGCAGCAAATGCCAGCCGGGCCACCCACCTGCCGCCAGCCACAACGCCGTCAGCGTGGGCCACAGCAGCAGCAGCCACCCGGCGGGCCGGTTCCAGCGAATCAAGTCCAGATAAAGCTGCCAGCGGCTGCGCTCAGCAGGATGCGGCGAAGGCAACGGATGCGGGGCAGCAGACGGGGAGCGGGAAAACACAGTCATGGCGAAAAAAATCAAATCAGAAGCAATGAAATCTGAACAGACAAGCGTAAAAAAGAAAAATCCATGCCACTCAAGACAGGCGGCGCACCCCAGGCAACTCACACGCATACACAGCGTTGCGCAAGGCCGCAATCGCTTCGTAGCGCGTGAAGCTGCGCCGCCAGGCCAGCACCACCCGACGGGTAGGCACTTCGCCCGAAAACGGCAGGTAGCGCACATGCGAATACGCCAAGTCGGAGCCCTGTACTGCCGAAGCCGCTGTACCAGCCAGCACACCACCGCCAGCCACGGGCGCAGCGGATTCCTTCAACTCCGTCGGCAGCATGGCTGCGGCGGGCACGCTCAGGCGCGGCACCAGCGTCACGCCCATGCCAGCTGCCACCATGTGCTTGATGGTTTCGAGTGACGAGCCCTCAAAACTCTTGCGCATGCCATCGGTGTGGCTGGAGAAACGGGCGAACTCGGGGCACACCTCCAGCACATGGTCGCGGAAGCAATGCCCATTGCCCAGCAGCAGCATGGTTTCCTGCCGGATTTCATCTGCCGTGATGTGCGAGCGGCTGGCCAGCGGGTGCGTGGCGGGCACCGCCGCCACAAACGGCTCGTCGTACAGCGGCGCAATGGCCAGATTGGTGTCGGGAAAAGGCTCGGCCAGAATGGCGCAGTCGATTTCGCCCAGGCGCAACTGTTCCAGCAGCTTGACGGTGAAGTTCTCCTGCAACATCAGCGGCATTTGTGGCGTGTGCGCAATCACCTGGCGCACCAGGTCGGGCAGCAGGTAGGGGCCAATGGTGTAGATCACACCCAGCTTCAGTGGCCCGGCCAGTGGGTCTTTGCCACGCTTGGCAATCTCGCGGATGGCGTTGGCCTGCTCCAGCACAGTCTGGGCCTGGCGCAGCACCTCGTCACCCAGCGGGGTGACGGTGACCTCGTTGGCATTGCGCTCGAAAATCTTCAGCTCCAGCTCCTCTTCCAGCTTCTTGATGGCCACCGACAGTGTGGGCTGCGACACATGGCAAGCCTCCGCCGCACGGCCAAAATGCTTTTCGCGGGCCACGGCGACGATGTATTTGAGTTCGGTCAGGGTCATGGCGTATCGGCTCCGGGGCAATGGCAATCAGCAAACCAACCGGCAACGGTCAGGCTTTGAGGAAATCGGATTTTCCACCCAGCCAGCGGTGCATGTGCTCATGGGCCAGCTCGGGGTAATGGTCGAGCATGCGCACAGCGGTGGCCCGTGCCCAGTCCAGCAGGTCGGCATCGGCCTCCAGGTCGGCGAAACGCAGCAGGGCATCGCCCGACTGGCGCGCGCCCAGAAACTCGCCGGGGCCGCGCAAGGCCAGGTCGATGCGGGCAATCTCGAAGCCGTCTGCCGTCTGGGCCATCGCTTTCAGGCGTTCGCGCCCGTGCGGGCTGAGCGGTGCGGTGTACAGCAGCACGCAGGCCGAGGCCGCCGCACCGCGACCCACCCGCCCGCGCAGCTGGTGCAACTGGCTCAGGCCGAAGCGCTCGGCATGCTCGATCACCATCAGGCTGGCGTTGGGCACATCCACCCCCACCTCGATGACGGTGGTGCTGACCAGCACACCCGTTTCCCCGCGTGAAAACGCCTCCATCACCGCCTTTTTCTCGGGCGTGGGCAGGCGGGAATGCAGCAGCGCCACCTGCACGCCGGGCAGCGCCTCGCTCAGCTCGGCATGGGTGGCGGTGACGTTGCGCAGCAGCAAGGTGGCCTGGGCCGCACCGCCACCGCGCCCTGAGCGGCCACGCCCCGCCGACTCCGGCCCCAGGTCGGCAGCGGAGCGCCGTGAAGGGGTGGCGAACAGCCGCCCCTCGTCAGACAGCGCATCGCCCCCGGATGGCCCGGATTCTTCGGTCTCTTCGGGCTTTTCCTCGATCAGCGGACACACCCAGTAGGCCTGCCGCCCCTGGGCCACCTGGGCAGCGATGCGGGCAATCAGCTCATCGCGCCGCTCGTCCGACACCACACGGGTCACGATGGGCGTGCGCCCCGGCGGCAGTTCGTCGATGGTGGACACATCCAGGTCGGCGTAGTAGCTCATGGCCAGCGTGCGCGGAATGGGCGTGGCCGTCATCATCAGCAGGTGCGGCTCCAGGCTGGCGGCGGGCTGCCCCGTGTCCGATGTGGCCGTCAGCTTGTCACGCAGGGCCAGGCGCTGGGCCACGCCGAAGCGGTGCTGCTCATCGATGATGGCCAGCGCCAGCCGGGCGAACACCACCTGCTCCTGGATCAGCGCATGCGTGCCTACCACCAGCCCGGCTTCGCCGCTGGCAATGCTGGCCAGCATGGCGGTGCGCTCTTTCTTTTTCTGGCTGCCGGTGAGCCAGGCCACCTTCAGCCCGCGCGGAGCCAGCAGCGGCTCCAGCCAGCCCACCAGCTTGGCAAAGTGCTGGGTGGCCAGGATTTCGGTCGGAGCCATCAGGGCGCATTGCCAGCCCGCCTCCATGCACAGGCAGGCGGCCAGTGCGGCCACGATGGTCTTGCCCGACCCCACATCGCCCTGCAACAGCCTGTGCATGGGCCGGGGCAGGGCCAGATCGGCGGCGATCTCGGCCACCACGCGCCGCTGGGCCACCGTCAGCGCAAACGGCAGCGCGGCCAGCAGCGCCTGATCCAGCGGCTGGCGCGACGGGGTGGAGGCAGGCGCTGGCACCAGCACCGGGGCGCGGAAGTGGTCGCGCTCGCGCCGGGCCAGCTGCTGCGACAGCTGCTGCGCCAGCAACTCCTCGGCCTTGAGCCGCGTCCAGGCGGGGTGGCTGCGGTCTTCCAGTTCGGCCAGCGACACCTGGGGTGGCGGGGAATGCAGGAAAAAGAGCGCATCCCGCAGATTCATCATGCGCAAATGGCCAATTTCACGCAAATATTCAATCGGAATGCACTCGGTGTGCTGGCGCATGGCCCGAGCCAGGCCTGTGCTCACGGCCTTGCGCAGATAGGCCTGCGGCAGGCCCGCACTGGTGGGGTACACGGGCGTGAGCGCCTCGGGCAGCGGGCCGCCTGCGGGCTTGAACACCGGATGCACCATCTCACGCCCCCACAGCCCCGACTTGAACTCACCGCGCACCCGCACCCGCTCACCCACCGCAAGTGTCTTGAGGTGGCCGGGGTAAAACGCCAGAAAGCGCAGCACACAGGTTGCCCGGCCCTCGGACACGGTCACGCGCAACTGGCGGCGCGGCCCCGGTGACACTTCGGTATGCACCACCGTGGCCTCGAACTGCACCGTCTGGCCGTCGCGGGCAAGCTCCAGTGCATCCAGGCGGGTTTCATCCTCGTAGCGCAGCGGCAGATGCAAGGCCAGATCCCAGTCGCGGGTCAGCCCCAGTTTGCGCATCGCCAGCTGGGCAGGAGAAAGGGTTCGGGGTTGCGCGGTGGCCATGCGGCGATTATTGGCCGGGACAGCCGCTCACTTTCAGGCGGTCAACCGCCGGTTGTAGTCCTGTACAAATGCTTCAACATCCGCAGCAGGCATGGGCCGAGAAAACACATACCCTTGCAGCATGTTGCACCCAAGATCCTGAAGAAGCTGTGCATGCTCCAGGGTTTCCACCCCTTCGGCCACCACCTCGATGTTCAGTGCCTTGGCCATGTCGATCATGGATGAAGTCAGTCTGCGCTTTTCCGCCGACTCCACAATCGGCAACACAAATTGACGGTCGATCTTGAGCCTCTTGGGCTTGAGTTTGAGCAAGCCTGCGATTGACGCATGTCCTGTGCCGAAATCGTCGATATCGATGTCAATGCCCAAGCGTTTGAGACACTCAATGTTCTGCGACACCTCTTCATCGGTGTCGTCCAGAAAAATGGACTCCAGCAACTCGAACGACACCGTTCCAGGTGTCTGAGAGAACCCGCGCAGGCTTTCCAGCAACTCATGGTCATTCAAGCGCCGCATGGACACATTGACCGACACGGAAGGGATGCCCAACCCCCGCTCCTGCCAATGCCCGAATTGAGCCAATGCCTGCTCGAACACCATCCGGTCGATGGTGCTGACGGCACTCAGCTCTTCGGCCACTTCCAAAAATGCCGCAGGCCCCAGCACACCTTGCACCGGATGCAACCAGCGCACGAGCGCCTCCATGCCCACAATCTGCCGGGTGACGGCATGCACCTTGGGCTGGTAGTAGGCCGTGAACTCGTGCTGTTCAATGCCGCGCAGGATGTCATCGGCCAACTGCTTGGTCAGCACCACCCGCTGCTGCATTTCTTTTGAGAAAAATTCGCAGCGACTTTTGCCCTTGTCTTTGGCACGGTACAGCGCAATGTCGGAGTTGACCAGCAACTGCTTCGGATCCATGCCCTGCGCAGCCTGCACGGCAATCCCCACGCTGGCACCGGTCCGGCACAGATGGTTGCCGTAGGGAATGGGTCGGCGAATCTGTTCGATGAAGCGCTTGGCCTGGGTCGCCAGTTGAAGGGACGTCGAGTCCCGCATCCGGCTGAGTACGATGAACTCGTCACCGCCGATACGGGCAATGAAATCACCGGGCTCAGACGATTGCCGCAACACGCCAGCCACATGAACGAGTACCGCATCCCCGGCTGCGTGCCCCAGCGTGTCATTGATCTGCTTGAAACGATCCAGATCAATGTGCATCAGCGCAATGCGGAGACTGTCGTCCGGCTCACTGGTGCAATCCGCCAGCACCGCATCCAGGTAACGGCGGTTGGGCAACCCCGTCAACGAATCGTGCATGGCCAGGTGTTCCAGATCGGCCCGGGCCGCCTCCAGCTGCGCATTGCGGGCCTCCACCACCTGGTTGACCTGGGTGAGTGCCTGGTTGGCACTGTCCACCTGCTGTTTGGAGCGGGTCAATTCTTCCAGCGTGTGTTCATGGCGCTCAATTTCCTTGAGCAACTCCGATTGGCTGTCCACCACGTTGGAGTAGTACACCGCCATGAAAAACGCATAGGTCGTGGCCAGCAAGGTGGACACCACCCCGGCCACCAGCAGATTCCTGGCGGACACATGGCTGACCGTGGAATGTTCGAAAACCACGTGCGCCGCAAGAAAAACACCCAAACCGACAACCACCTGCGCAAACACGGCAATCCGGGTCGCTTTGGACGAATCGAGGTAGAAGAAGGCCAGGATGGGCAGCAGCATGTACCACATCAGAAAGGGAGAGCTGGCACCTCCGAAATAAAAACTGCCCCACAGCACCGCGAAATTGAGGTTGGTGACCGACAGGTGGGCCCACAGCGTGAACTGACGCGGAAAGCATTTGAGCAATGGCACAAACACCCAGAAGCCCGCGATGGAAGCGGCCAGCACGGGCACATGCGGGAAGGGATGCGGATCGATGAAGTACATCGCCGCAGGCACCTGCAAGCCCAGCAAAGGGCCAAACAGGTGACTGAACAGAAACATCCGCACCCGCTTGCGGGCGTGCATGTCTCGGCCCAGGTGCGCTGGCATGAACCATTCAATCAATGCTTCGATTTTTTCCTGCAAACGCATGGGCACCTGTCTTCACTTCCCGCTCAGGGTGGTTGGGGGCTCAGTCAAGGACTGAGGACCGATTCTGCCGGATGGCCCGCCCGTCCGTGAGCGTTGTTGTCGCCATCCCGCTCAATGGAAAGCGCCTCCTGCGTGCCGGCACGCATGGCCGCTGCCAAAGCCTTGACCACCGCATCGATGTCTTCGTGCGTGTGGTCAGCCATGACCTGAAAGCGAAAGCGCGAGTCGCCCCTGGGCACAGCCGGGTATTCCACCAGATTCGCAAGTCCACCGAACCGTGGCAACTGCCGGGCAACCAGCCGACCCACGGCTTCCGAGCCCAGGCGAACCGGCACGATGGGCGACGGCTCGCCCAGCACTTCGAGCCCTGCTTTCGTCATTTCGTTGCGCAGATACAGCACATTGTCCATGAGCCTCTCGCGCCGCGCCCGACCTTCTTCGGAGCGGACGATTTCCAGCGCAGCCAGCACCACGGCGGCCTGCACAGGCGACAGCGCGTTGGTGAAGGTATGGGGGGCGCTGTAGTAGCGGAGATATTCGGCGGCGTAAGTGTCTTTCACGCTGACGAAGCCGCCATTGGATGCAAATGTCTTGGAAAAACTGCCGATGACGATGTCGGCCTGGTCCAGCATGCCGCTGCGACCGATGTTGCCCTTGCCATCGGCCCCCATCGAGCCCAGGTCGTGCGCACAATCAATGAGCAAGGTGGCACCATGGGTGTCACAGACTTGGCGCAGGGCCTGAAAGTCCGGCACGTCCGAGTGCATGGAAAAAAGGCTTTCCGTGACCACCAGAATGCCAGCTGCCGCGTCTTGCGCACGGATGTTTTTGAGTTTGCGGGCCACAGCCTCTGTGTTCAGGTGCGAGACCAGATGGATGTTGGGTGTCGAGGCCCGTGCCCCTTCCTGCAAACAGGAGTGCGCCAGGACATCGATCACCACATGGTCGTGGGGCCGCACAAACCCCTGCACAGAGGCATACCCTGCCTGCCAGCCCGTGGCATACAGCACCACCTGCCGACCATTGAGAAACGCGGACAGCTCGCGCTCCAACCGGATGGAGTTGGCGGTGTTGCCCAGCAGGGCGGCCGACCCCGCACTGTGCGCACCGAACGCCTGGATGGCATCCACCGCAGCTTGCTTGATCTGCGGGTGCGATGACAGGCTCAGGTAGTCCTGCGACGCGAAATTGATGCCCTGAATGCAATCCGTTCCATCGTCAGACCACGCCGTGGCGTGGGCCAGAGGCGCGGTGGCAGTCGAACGCGCATACGGCCACAGCCCGTGCGTGCGCCGCACATCCTGCCAATCGAAAAACACCTTGCTGCGACCCACCAGATCCGGGCCTTTGGGTGCCAGAAAATCGCGAAGGCTACCTTGAAGAGCGGCCAAAGGAACGGTACTTTGCATGCGGTTCATTGAGTAAATCTCCCTGGTTGACGAATTGCGTTTTCACCATCGTATCAGCAGTTATGCGGCAAACCGCAGACCCGACTCTTCTGCAAACTGAATTTTTTCAGCGCACAGAACACCCTCTCACACCTGGGGCTGACGGCCTCCCATTATCCAATCGCCTGACTGGCACGGGCACGGAGACATTAACATCCGACCCTTCATTTCTGCTCGCCTTTTTGCACGATTTTCGTAGCCCATCCACCCATGACCACTGCCCCGACGGCGCACACCGCCGCCCCCGCCCACACGCTGAGCGACTTCGACTTTGACCTGCCCCCCGCCCTGATTGCCCAGCACCCGGCCCCTGAACGCAGCGCGTCGCGCCTGCTGGACGGCAGCGGCCCCACCCCGGTAGACCGCATCTTCAGAGAGCTGCCCGACCTGCTGCAACCCGGCGACCTGCTGGTGTTCAACGACACACAGGTGATCAAGGCCCGCCTGTTCGGCGAAAAATCCTCGGGCGGCAAGCTGGAGCTGCTGGTTGAGCGCGTGCTGCCCGGCGCGGGCCACGAAGTGGTGGCCCACATGAAAGTCAGCAAAAAGCCACTGCCCGGTGCCGTGCTTTACATGGCCGGTGGCCCGCGCCAGGGCGGCTTCACCGCCACACTGCTGGAGCGCTGGCCCGACGAGCAGGGGGCACTGTTCCGCTTCCGATTCTCCGGTGAGCCCCATGCACTGATGCAGCGCCACGGCCACGTGCCGCTGCCCCCGTACATCACCCACACCGACACCGCCGAAGACGAACGCCGCTACCAGACCGTGTTTGCCCGCCACCCCGGCGCGGTGGCCGCCCCCACCGCCGCGCTGCACTTCGACGAAGCCCTGCTGGCCCAGATCGAAGCCCGTGGCGTGGCCCGCGCCAGCGTCACGCTGCATGTGGGAGCTGGCACCTTCCAGCCCGTGAAAACCGAGCACCTGCACGAGCACACCATGCACAGCGAGTGGTACAACGTGCCCGAGGCCACCATCCGTGCCCTGGCCGACTGCCGCGCACGCGGTGGCCGGGTGGTGGCGGTGGGCACCACCACCGTGCGCACGCTGGAGTCGTGGGCCCGCAGCGGCCAGACCACGGGCGACACCGACATCTTCATCACCCCAGGCTTCCAGTTCAAAGTGGTGGATGCGCTCATCACCAACTTCCACCTGCCCAAAAGCACGCTGATGATGCTGGTCAGTGCCTTGGCGGGCTACGACCACATCCGTCGCCTGTATGCCCACGCCATTGCCAAGCAATACCGCTTCTTCAGTTATGGCGATGCCATGTGGCTGCCGCGCACCCCAACCTCCGGGCAGCGGTGATAGAGTGGCCTGAAGCCCTCAACCCACACCGCCCGACCGAGCCCACACCCATGCCCCGCCCCTTTCTGGACAGACGACAACTTCACCGGGCCGCACTGGCCTGGATGCTGGCCACCGCCCTGCCCGCCAGCGGGTGGGCACAAAACAGCCGCCCTTCAGCCACCGCACTGAGCGAGGCGGAGGC
>CALMMY010000151.1 GCA_937868695.1 uncultured Comamonadaceae bacterium | reverse complement strand
GCGCAGCGGCGGCACCCATGGCCAGCAGCTTGCCGAAATCCTTGATGCCGCTGGCTGCCAGCGTCTTGATGGGGCCGGCGCTGATGCCGTTGACCCGCATGCCACGGTGGCCCAGGTTTTCGGCCAGGTAGCGCACCGAGGCTTCCAGGCTGGCTTTGGCCAAGCCCATGGTGTTGTAGTGGGGAATGGTGCGGTTGGCACCCAGGTAGGTCATGGTCAGCAGGGCGGCCTTGTCACTCAGGTAGGGCAGGGCGGCCTTGGCCATTGCCGGGAAGCTGTAGGCACTGATGTCATGGGCGATGCGGAAGGCTTCGCGGCTGAGGCCATCGAGAAACTCTCCTGCAATGGCTTCACGGGGTGCAAAGCCGATGCTGTGGACAAAGCCGTCGAACTGGGGCCAGTGTACTGACAGGTCTTTGAACAGCTGGTCGATCTGTTCGTCGCTGCCCACATCGCAGTCGAAGATGAGCTTGGAGTCGAATTCGGCGGCAAATTCTGTGATGCGGTCTTTGAACCGTTCGCCCACGTAGCTGAATGCCAACTCGGCACCTTGCGCATGGCAGGCCTTGGCCACGCCGTAGGCGATGGAGCGGTTGGATATCACGCCGGTGATGAGCAGTTTTTTGCCAGTCAGGAATCCCATGGTGGTCTCAGTTCTCAGGAATGTTGGGGTTGATGACCGGGCTCTTCGAAAAGCCCGTTTGAAAGTGGGCAGAATTATCGCATGCGTTGTTTATCGGTTTGTCTGGCATTTTTCATTGGGTTGGGCGTGGCTCCCGCCTGGGGAGCGCACGGCTATGCGCTGTGGGGCGACCTGAAATACCCGCCCGGCTTTGCCCATCTGGACTACGTCAACCCCCAGGCCCCCAAGGGCGGAGAAATCCGGCTGGTGAGCAACCAGCGCACTTCCACGTTCGACAAGTACAACCCGTTCACCATCAAGGGGTCGGCTCCGGCGTATCTGGCGGGGCTGATGTTCGATTCGCTGCTGGCCGGGTCGCTGGATGAAACCGCTGCCGGCTACGGCCTGCTGGCCGAGGATGTGAGCGTGGCGGCCGACGGGCTGAGTGCCACCTTCCGCCTGCGGCGCGAGGCCCGCTTCCACAATGGCGACCCCGTGCTGGCCAGGGATGTGAAGCACAGCTACGACACCCTGATGGGGCCGCACGCCTCACCCGCCTACAAAACCGCGCTGGAAGATGTGGCTGGCCTGGATGTGCTGGACGAACGCACCGTGCGCTACCGCTTCAAAAAGCCCAACCGCGAGTTGCCGCTGACCGTGGGTGGCCTCCCGGTGTTCAGTCACCGCTGGGGAGCGGGCAAGCCGTTCAACGAGGTGGTGATGGACGAGCCCATTGGTAGCGGCCCCTACAGAATTGGCCCGGTGCGTTTTGGCAAAGATATCACCTATGTGCGCGACCCAGCCTACTGGGCCAGGGACTTGCCGGTGCGCCGGGGCACGGCCAACTTTGACCGTGTCACCGTCAAGATTTACCGCGACAACACCGCTCGACTGGAGGCCCTGAAGGCCGGGGAGTTTGACCTGATGCGGTTTTTCTCGGCGGGTGACTGGGCGCGTCGTGTCACCGGCAAAAAGTTCGACAGCGGCGAGCTGGTGAAGGTGGAGTTCAGGCACCGCCTGCCCACGGGTTTCCAGAGCTATGTGCTCAATACCCGGCGCGATGTGCTCAAAGACCTGCGGGTGCGCCAGGCCCTCGGGCTGGCGATGGACTATGAATGGATGAACCGCCAGATGTTCTACAACGCTTACCAGCGTGTGAACGGGCTGTTTGGTAACACCGACTGCCAGGCCACCGGTACACCAAGCCCTGAAGAGCTGGCGCTGCTGGAGCGTTGGCGCGGCCAGGTGCCCGATGCCGCGTTCGGCCCCATGACCGTGCCGCCCCGCACCGATGGCGAGCAGTCGCTGCGTGGCAACCTGCTCAAGGCCAAGCAGCTGCTTGCCGACGCGGGCTGGACTTACCGGGACGGAGCCTTGCGCAATGCCCAGGGCCAGGCGATGGAGCTGGAATACCTGGACAGCAACGAAGGCGGTGCCCGCGTGGTCACCCCCTGGATACGCAACCTGGAAAAACTGGGCATCAGCCTGCGCTTTCGCCCGGTGGACTTTGCGCTGTACCAGCAGCGGTTGCAGAAGTTCGAGTTCGACATCACCAGCATGGCGTTTGGCGGCACGCACAACCCCGGCCAGGAATATGCCGACCTGTTCGGCAGCAAGGCCGCCGATACCGAAGATTCCGGCAACTTTGCCGGGGTCAGAAGCGCCGCTGTCGATGCCCTCATCACTTCCATGACCGCCGCCAAAAGCCAAGCTCAGCTGCTGCCCGCCTGCCGGGCGCTGGAGCGGGTGATTGCGCACAGCCATGTGCTCATTCCGCAATGGTCCGCCGTCACCCACCGCATGGCTTACAGCGCCCAGCGGCTGGCCAGACCCGAGGCCGTTCCTCCCTATACCCAGAACCCGGAAGTGTGGGCGCTGGACACCTGGTGGGCCAAGTGATGCTGTCCTACATTCTCAAACGCCTGTTGCTGATGGTGCCCACGCTGCTGGGTGTGCTGCTGCTGACTTTCGTGGTGATCCAGTTTGTGCCCGGTGGGCCGGTGGAGCAGTATCTGGCCGAAGCCAAGACCAGCGCAACGGGCAGCGGTGGTGCCGAAGGTGGCGGGCTGGGCTACCGGGGCGGGCAGGGGGTGGACCCCAAGCGGCTGGAGCAGATCAAGGCGCTGTATGGCTTTGACAAGCCACCGGCTGAACGCTTTGTGCAGATGCTGGGCCAGTTTGCCACCTTCGACCTGGGGCGCAGCTTTTTCCAGAACAAGGATGTGTGGTCGCTGATGCTGGAAAAGCTGCCCGTGTCCATCAGCCTGGGGCTGTGGACGTTTTTCATCAGCTATGGCGTGGCCGTGCCGCTGGGTGTGGCCAAGGCGGTGCGGGCCGGTTCGCGGTTCGATCTGGTCACCACCTTGCTGGTGCTGGTGGGGTACGCCATTCCCGGCTTTGTGCTGGGAGTGGCTTTGCTGGTGGTGTTTGGCGGTCAGTTGCAGTGGTTTCCGCTGCGCGGGCTCACCTCGGCCAACTGGGATGAGCTGAGCCTGGGGGCCAAGGTGACCGATTACCTGTGGCACATCTGCCTGCCCGTCACGGCGATGGTGCTGGGCAGTTTTGCCGTCACGGCCATGCTGACCAAAAATGCCTTCCTGGAAGAAATCCGCAAGCAGTATGTGCTGACCGCCCGTGCCAAGGGCCTGAGCGAGCGGCAGGTGCTGTACGGCCATGTGTTCCGCAATGCGCTCATTCCCATCATCACCGGGTTTCCGGCGGCCTTCATCGGTGCGTTTTTTACGGGATCGCTGCTGATCGAAACCCTGTTTTCGCTCGATGGCCTGGGGCTGCTGAGCTACGAAGCCGTGATCCGGCGCGACTATCCGGTGGTGCTGGGCACGCTGTACTTCTTCACGCTGATCGGCCTGCTGACCAAGCTGATCAGTGACCTGTGCTACGTGTGGGTGGACCCGCGTGTGAAGCTGGATTGAGGGTTGCCCATGTCTGTGCCGTTATCGTTATCCCCCACCCGCCGCGCCTGGTTGCGCTTCAAACGCAACCGGCTGGGCTACTGGAGCCTGGTGGTGTTTGCGGGTCTGGTAGTGCTGAGCCTGTTGGCCGAGGTGCTTTCCAACGATCGGCCCCTGCTGGTGCGCTACCAGGGGCAGTGGTACACGCCCATCCTGACCGACTACCCCGAAACCACCTTCGGTGGCGACTTTCCCACGCCCACCGACTACCTGGACCCTTTCATCCGCCAGCAGTTCAGTGCCGAGGGCAACTGGGCCTGGTATCCGCCCAACCCTTACGGCCCCAAAACGCTGAATTATTTTGCAAAGTATCCCAACCCTTCGGCCCCAAGCCTGGACAACTGGCTGGGTACCGATGACCGGGGGCGCGATTTGCTGGCCCAGCTCATCTACGGTTTCCGGGTGAGCGTGCTGTTTGCGCTGGCGCTGACCTTCACCGGCGTGGTGCTGGGTGTGCTGACCGGGGCGGTGCAGGGGTATTTCGGCGGCAAGACCGACCTGGCGTTTCAACGGTTCATCGAGGTCTGGGGTTCCATGCCCGAGCTGTATCTGCTGATCATTTTTTCGGCGGTATTCACCCCCAGCCTGGGTTTGCTGCTGGTGCTGCTGAGCCTGTTCGGCTGGATGGGCCTGTCCGACTATGTGCGGGCCGAGTTTCTGCGCAACCGCCAGATGGACTATGTGCGGGCCGCCCGCGCAATGGGAGTGGGGCACTGGCAGATCATCACCCGCCACATCCTGCCCAACAGCCTCACGCCCGTGGTCACTTTTTTGCCTTTCCGCATGAGTGCGGCCATCCTGGCCCTGACCAGCCTGGATTTTCTGGGGCTGGGCGTGCCGCCCGGCACGCCATCGCTGGGTGAGCTGCTGTCGCAGGGCAAAAACAACATCGATGCCTGGTGGATTTCGCTGTCCACCTTCGCCGTGCTGGTGGTGACCTTGCTGCTGCTGACTTTCATGGGCGATGCACTGCGCGATGCCCTCGATCCGCGCAAGGCGGACAGTGACCAGTCGCCCGAATTGCCGTCAAACCCGACTCAGTCAGAACCCCGGTCTGGCAGCGTGCCTGTCGCGCCTGACCGTGCTGATGCCCAACGCGGAGTGGCCACTCCATGACCCTGTTGGATGTGCAGAACTTGCGCGTTGCGTTTGGCCCCACCGAGGTGGTCAGGGGTGTGAGTTTCCAGATACAGGCCGGTGAAAAGCTGGCGCTGGTGGGGGAGTCCGGCTCCGGTAAAACCATCACTGCACTCAGCCTGCTGGGTCTGGTTGCCCATGCCCGCACCTTGGGCACGGTCAGACTGCAAGGCCGTGATCTGCTGGCCTTGACCGAGCCGCAATGGCGCGATGTGCGCGGTGGTGATGTGGCCATGGTGTTTCAGGAGCCCATGACCGCACTCAACCCATTGATGACCGTGGGTGATCAGATTGCTGAAATATTCCGAATCAAAAAGGCATTGCCTGCGCGTCAGTCTATAGAGCAGGCGATTGGTTTGCTGGGCTCTGTCGGTTTGCCGGAGCCGGAAATGAAAGCCAGGGCGTACCCGCACCAGCTCAGTGGTGGCCAGCGCCAGCGGGTGGTGATTGCGATGGCACTGGCCAGCGAGCCCAAATTGCTGCTGGCCGATGAACCCACCACAGCCCTGGACGTGACGCTGCGTGTGCAGATACTGGATTTGCTCAGCACCTTGCAGCGGGAACGTGGCATGGCGGTGCTGCTCATCACCCACGATTTGCAACTGGTGCGCCAGTTTGCCGACCGCGTGGCTGTGATGGAGCGTGGCGTGGTGGTGGAGCAGGGCGCGGTAGCCGATGTGTTTGTGCGCCCCTGCCATCCCTACACCCGCAAGCTGCTCGACAGTCGCCCCCGGCGCGATGCCTCGGCGGTGGCGGAACAGGTGCCCGGCGCACAATCCGTGTTGCATGCCCGCAACCTGCGCGTGGCCTATCCGGTACACCTGCCGGGCATCCGGGGCTGGTTCCGGCGGGGAGAATCGGTGGCGTTGCAAGGTGCCAGTTTCGAGCTGGGCCGGGGGCAGACTTTGGGTGTGGTGGGTGAATCGGGGTCGGGCAAGTCCACGCTGGCGCTGGCTGTGCTGGATTTGTTGCCGTTTCAGGGTGAACTTCTGGTGGCAGGCCAGCCCTGGTCTCGCCAGACGCAGGCTAACCGGCGGCAACGCAGGTGCGTGCAAGTGGTGTTTCAAGACCCGTTTTCTTCGCTTTCGCCCCGCATGACGGTGGAGCAAATCGTGGGCGAGGGCTTGCTGGTGCATGAGCCGCAGTTGTCTGCCAGTGAACGGCAGTCACGGTTGATGGCTGCGCTGGAGGATGTGGGTTTGCAGCATGAAGGTGGTTTGCTGTCGCGCTATCCGCATGAGTTTTCTGGCGGACAGCGCCAGCGGTTGGCCATCGCCAGGGCCTTGATCGTCAAACCCGATGTGCTGGTGCTGGACGAGCCCACCAGTGCCCTGGATGTGACGGTGCAGAAGCAAGTGCTTGAACTGTTGCAGCGCCTGCAAAAAGAGCGTGGACTGAGCTACTTGCTGATCACGCACGACATGGATGTGGTGGCCGCCATGGCCCACCATGTGCTGGTGCTCCGGGCGGGCGAGGTGGTGGAGTCAGGCGCACTTTCAGACATCATGCGGGCTGCACGCCATCCCTACACCCGGTCACTGTTGGCTGTCAGTCAGCGGTGATCACGGCGCTTCGTGTACCCACACTGTTTCAGCCTCCGTATTTACCCGCTCTGCACATTGGAGACGTGGCCGCTACACTGTTTTCGCCATGAACATTCCAATGCTGACTCCCCTTGATCCCCCGGCCACCGTTGACATCACTGCTCCATTGCGGTGGCTGAGTTTGGGATGGGCTGATTTGCGGCGCAATCCAGGCCCCGGATTGGCGCATGGCCTGTTGCTGGCCATGTTTGGTTGGCTGTTGTTGGCGGTGGCGCACGACCAATTCTGGCTTTTGGCTGGGGCATTTTCTGGGTTTCTGATCGTGGCCCCCATTCTCACGACCGGGCTGTATCAGGTCAGTCGCAACTGTGCGACGGGAAATTGCGTGGGCATGCAGGAAGTCATTTCTCTGTGGCGTTCCGGTGATGGCCGCCTGGTGCGCTTTGGCTTGTTGCTCAGCGTGGCGGGAACGGGCTGGGTCGTGACCTCGGCAGGCCTGATCCATGTCTTCACTCCAGACCTGATTCGCAGCCCTGCCGATTTTTTACGCCATGTGGTGCTTTCTCGGTCATCGTGGTTGTTCGAAATGTGGGTATTTCTGGGGGGCTTGCTGGCCGCGCCCGTTTTTGCATCCAGTGTGATCGCCATTCCCATGCTCGTTGACAAGCCAGTCACGGTCATGCAGGCTGTTCACGCCAGCTGGCGTGCAGTGGCGAGCAACCCTGTAGCCTTGGGTTTGTGGGCGCTGATCATCATGATGCTGGTGGGGGTGGGCATGCTCACCGGGCTTTTGGGTTTGATCGTTATCATTCCGCTGCTGGCCCATGCCAGCTGGCACGCTTACCGTGAGCTGACAGGTGTGTCATAAGCGATACTTGGGGCAGTCCCCACCGGGGATGCTTCTCATCTCGCTTACAAACTCATGGATAACACCCTGTTCGGTTACACCGAGGGACAGATAGCCCAATTTGGCCTGTCTGTTGGTGTCACTGCTTTTATTCTTTACATGCTGTTCATCGTTCTGAACTTGGCCCGCGAATCCAAGGCTGGAAAGTTCGGCACATTCATACTTTTCATCGTTTTGTCTTTTGGAATGCTTGGGTTCATTTCCAAAAGCATCATCCAGTGGGTGCTTGGCATGTAACAGCCGGCTAATTGGTCATTCTTCGGTTGTGACCATGCATTTTCTCGGTGTCGCTCAGGCAGCAAAATCCCCTCGCCAACGCATGTTGGCGCTCAGCCGGGTCTTTGGTGCTTGCTGGGGCAGCTTTGTCCAGTTAGAATACGGTCTTCACGACCAAATGGGCGGGTAATTACCGCCCATTTTTTTTGGTCGCGATTTTTTAACCCCTTGAATTCATTGACTCACACCCCCAGCGCAGCATCCATGACGTGGCAAGCTTCTGTAGAGCAGACCGTGACAGGTTTGGGATACGACCTCGTAGAAATAGAGCGATCACCGGCAGGTTTGCTTCGCATCACCATCGATATGCCCCATGTCAATGGGCAGCCTGATCAATTCGTGACAGTTGAAGATTGCGAAGTCGTGACCAGGCAGTTGCAATTTTTGCTGGAGGTTGAGCAAGTCGATTACAAAAGGCTGGAGGTGGGTTCTCCCGGTATTGACCGTCCGTTGCGCCATGCGGCCGACTTTCAGCGTTTTCTTGGTTCTGAAATTGATGTCACCCTCAAGCAGCCGATTGGTGCAACGGGTACAGGCATTGCAGTCAACCGGAAAAAATTCCGGGGTACTTTGGAGCTTGGCTCCCAGCCCGATTCATGGCAAATAGTTTGGTCTGATGCGCCACCGGTGAAGCCTGGTCAGCGTGTCAGCAAAAAACGCCCCCCCATACCCATGCAGGCCATGGAATTTACCTTGGCCGAAATCCGCGAGGCCAGATTGGCCCCCATTGTCGATTTCAAAGGACGCAAACCAGCTGCCAATGCTGAGGTGGCTCCGTTGGTTGACGATCCAGTCAACCTTCAAGAATGATGATGAAACCATGTATTTGACGGCAGAAAAAAGAAAGGCAGGCCAGTGAAATGAATCGCGAACTCCTGATGTTGGTTGACGCAATCTCTCGTGAAAAAAACGTAGAGCGCGATGTTGTGTTCGGAGCGGTTGAGCTCGCTTTGTCTTCTGCCACGAAAAAGCTGTACCAAGGCGAGGTGGATATCCGCGTGGTCATCGATCGCGACAGTGGCCACTATGAGACTTTTCGCCGCTGGTTGGTTGTGCCAGACGAGGCGGGGCTGCAAAACCCCGAAGCCGAAGAGCTTTTGTCGGATGCCCAAGACGACATTGCTGACATTGAAGTTGGCGATTACATCGAAAAACCCATTGAAAGCCTGCCCATCGGTCGCATCGGTGCGATGGCTGCCAAGCAGGTCATTTTGCAGAAAATCCGCGATGCCGAGCGTGAAATGTTGCTCAACGATTTCATGTCGCGTGGAGAGAAGATTTTTGTCGGCACGGTCAAGCGCATGGACAAGGGCGACCTGATCGTCGAGAGTGGTCGTGTCGAAGGGCGTTTGAAGCGTTCCGAGATGATCCCGAAAGAAAATTTCCGCACCGGAGACCGTGTGCGCGCCATCATTACCGAAGTGGATTTGACGTTGCGCGGTGCACCGATTCTGCTTTCCCGCTCGGCACCGTCCTTCATGGTTGAACTGTTTCGCCAGGAAGTGCCCGAGATCGAGCAGGGTTTGTTGGAGATTAAATCTTGCGCCCGCGATCCTGGCTCACGCGCCAAAATTGCGGTGTTGTCCCACGATAAAAGAGTCGATCCCATCGGCACATGCGTCGGGGTGCGGGGCTCGCGCGTCACAGGTGTTGCCAATGAACTGGCCGGCGAACGTGTGGACATTGTGCTGTGGAGTGAAGACCCCGCACAGTTCGTGATTGGTGCGCTGGCTCCTGCCAATGTGCAATCCATCGTGGTTGATGAAGAGCGCCATGCGATGGACGTGGTGGTGGATGAAGAAAATCTGGCGATTGCGATTGGCCGTGGTGGGCAGAACGTTCGCCTGGCATCCGATCTGACGGGTTGGCGCATCAACATCATGACGGCAGATGAGTCTGCCCAGAAGCAGGCAGAGGAAGCCGATTCTGTGCGCAAGTTGTTCATGTCCAAGCTGGATGTGGATCAGGAAATGGCCGACATCCTCATTGAAGAAGGTTTCTCCAGCCTGGAAGAGGTGGCCTATGTGCCCTTGCAGGAAATGCTCGAAATCGAGGCTTTCGATGAAGACACGGTCAATGAGTTGCGCAATCGGGCCAAGGATGCCTTGCTCACCATGGATCTGGTCCGAGAAGAGGATGCCGAGCAGGTTTCGCAGGATTTGCGCGCACTTGAAGGTTTGACAGAAGAAATGATTGTTAAGCTGGAAGCTGCCGGGATTCATCAGCGCGATGATCTGGCAGATTTGGCCACTGACGAATTGTCTGAAATCACGGGTCAATCACCCGAAGAAGCGACAGCCCTGATCATGTTGGCGCGTGCGCACTGGTTTACCGGTGAAAACACACAGGCTTCATCCTGATCCCGGAGGCAACGGAGTACATAACCCATGACCAGCATCACAGTCGCACAATTGGCAGCCGAACTGCACAAGACAACCCACACGCTGTTGGAGCAATTGGCCAGCGCAGGCGTTCCCAAATCGTCAGGTTCTGACCCCGTGTCAGAGGTTGACAAGCATAAATTGCTGTCCTATCTCCAAAATAGTCATGGCACGGCTTCGAACGACCGCAAAAAAATCACCTTGACGAAGAAATCCACTTCGGAAATCAAGCAGGCTGATGCAGCCGGGCGTGCCCGGACTATTCAGGTTGAGGTGCGCAAGAAACGCACGTTTGTTCAGCAAGACACACCCGTTGCAAGACCCGTTGTGGCCTCCAGCCCTGTGCCAGCTCCCATTCCTGAGCGTGTTGAGCCACCTGTGCCTGACAAGGCAGAACTGCTGCGCATGGAGGAGCTTGCGCTTCAACAAGCCAGCCTGCTGCGCCAGCAGGAGGAAGAGTTGAAACAACAGCGTGAGCAGCGCGAAGCCCAAGAAGCGAAAGAAGCTCGGGAGGCCAAGGAAGCTCAAGAGGCAAAACAAGCCAAAGAAGCGCAAGAAGCCAAGGAGGCTGCGATGACCGATCGTGAGCGCCAGCGTGAAGCATCACGTGCTGCTGCTCAAGCAGAAGCCGCCATGCTGTCTGCCGCCAGGTTTTCTTCAAACAGGGGATCTGACAAATCGGCATCCAGGCCCATCGACAAAAAACCGGAGACCTTGGTGCAACCCGCTCCGCAGCCAGCACCTGTGGTACCGGTTTCACCCGCCCAGGCAGCTCCCGCACCCGTGGTCAGCAAGGCCCAAGCGGTTGTTCCACCTGTTGCTCCTGTGTCTTTGCCGGTAGAGAAAGCGCCAGTTCCCGCACCTGCGCCAGCTCCATCTGCCGAAGATGTGCGCCGTGTCCAGGCTGCAAAAGTGGCCGAAGCCAAAGCAGCCGAAGCCGCGAAGCTGGCTGCCGTGAAGCAGGCAGAGGCAGCCAAGGCGAAAGACCTTCAAGAGCGCCGCCGCAAGGCTGAAGCTGAAGCCGCTGCCATCCGTGAAATGATGTCAGCTCCGAAAAAAGTGCTTGTTGCCAAAAAGCCAGAACCCGTGGTGGTCGAGGCCAAGCCTGCACTGAAAGGCACTTTGCACAAGCCTGCTGGCACACCCGCACCTGCAAGTGGCGCTCGTCCAGCGGTTGCCGCTGCTCCAGCGCCCGCCGCTGCGGCTCCCGGTGGGAAAAAAGAAGTCAAATCGGCCAACCTGTCGTCCACTTGGAAAGAAGAGGTTGCCAAGAAGAAAGAAATCAAGACACGAGGTGACACTGGCCCCGCTGGTCGATCAACCAACTGGCGCAGTGGCCCACGTGGCCGCCGTGGAGAGCGGGATGGTCGGGATTCTGGCAATGGCAATTTCCAGTCGGCACCCGAAGTCAAGATCATTGAAGTGCATGTGCCAGAAACCATCACGGTGGCTGAGCTGGCGCACAAGATGAGCCTGAAGTCTTCTGAGGTCATCAAGCAGCTGATGAAGTTGGGTCAGATGGTGACCATCAACCAACCGTTGGATCAAGATACCGCCATGATCGTGGTGGAAGAGCTGGGTCACAGAGCCATTGTGGCTGCGCTGGATGATCCAGAGGCATTCACCGATGAAGAGGTGATGTCACAGGTCGGTGAGT
>CALMMY010000150.1 GCA_937868695.1 uncultured Comamonadaceae bacterium | reverse complement strand
TTGATTATGCTTGACAGAGATGGCTTCAGGCCCAATGTCGGCATCATTCTGCTCAACCAGAAGAATCAGGTGTTCTGGGGCAAACGCATTCGCACACATTCGTGGCAGTTTCCACAGGGAGGTATTGACCGGGGGGAGACCCCTGAGCAAGCCATGTTCCGGGAACTTCACGAAGAGGTTGGACTTCAACCCCACCATGTGAGCATTGTGGCCCGCACCCGTGACTGGTTGCGCTACGAGGTGCCAGACAGATTCATTCGCCGTGATGCTCGCGGTCACTACAAGGGGCAAAAGCAGATTTGGTTTTTACTCCGGCTGGAAGGGCACGATTGGGATTTGAATCTCAGGGCGACCAATCACCCGGAGTTTGATGCATGGCGTTGGAACGATTACTGGATTCCACTGGAGGTGGTGGTGGAGTTCAAACGCGGTGTATACCAGATGGCATTGACCGAATTGTCGCGCTATCTCCCTCGCATCGACATGCGCAATCGCTATCTGCGTGGGTTTGTGCGTCAGCGTGATGGTGGTTGCGATGGGCTCTCATCCAGCCCAACATCCATGATCATGCCAACAGGCATGGAACTCCCCCCTGGTGCCAGCTTTGACCCCGATCCACAAGCAGGCTGAAGACGCTCTCACTCTCGCATCACCAACCTCTGCGCAGCTTCTGGATATTGGCAGAGCCCATGACTTGTGAAATTCACATGAGCTTGGTCAACACCAGATTGGTGCGATGGATCATCTCCGGTTCGGCCACATAGCCCAGACAGCGTTCAAACTCAGAGGATGGCTTGCGACAAATCAGCCTGGCCTCTGAGCTCGCATAGTTGGCCAGTCCACGGGCGATTTCCTGCCCGGCAAGAGTGAGCACGGCAATCACATCGCCACGCGCAAAATCGCCATCCACAGAGACCATACCCACCGGCAAGAGGCTCTTGCCATCTTGAATCAGCTTGTCCGCTGCACCGTCATCCACCGTAACCGAGCCGCGCAGCTGGAGATGATCGGCCATCCAGCGTTTTCTGGCTTGGCTCTTGGGTGTTTGCGCCAACAGCCAGGTGCCAATCGCTTCGCCCTGAGCCAGACGCAGCAGCACCTGCGGCTCGCGGCCCCAGGCAATCAGGGTGGACGCACCTGAGCCAGCCGCCCGCTTGGCAGCCAAAATTTTGGTAATCATGCCGCCCTTGCCAATGCCACTGCCAGCACCACCGGCCATGCGCTCCAACTCTGGGTCGCCCGCACGGGCCGCATGAACAAAAGTGGCCCCAGGGTCTTTGCGCGGATCAGCTGTGTACAACCCTTTTTGATCGGTCAGGATGATGAGCACATCCGCCTCCACCAGATTGGCCACCAGCGCCCCCAAGGTATCGTTGTCGCCAAACTTGATTTCGTCGTTCACCACCGTGTCGTTTTCATTGATCACGGGCACCACGCCCAGTTGCAACAGTGTCAGCAGGGTGGAGCGTGCATTCAGGTAGCGTTCGCGGTCTGCCAGATCGGCATGTGTCAGCAACACCTGGGCACTGCCCACTTGATGTTGGCGCAGTTTGGTTTCATACATCTGCACCAACCCCATCTGACCCACAGCTGCGGCAGCTTGAAGCTCATTGATTTCTTTGGGGCGGGTCGTCCAGCCCAAACGCTTCATCCCCTCGGCCACAGCACCACTGCTGACCATGATGACTTCTTTACCTTGCTGCACCAACACGGCCAGTTGCGCACACCAATGGCCAATCGCCTCTTCGTCCAGGCCCTTGCCATCGTTGGTAACCAGGCTGGAGCCAACCTTGATCACCAAACGATGCGCTTGCTGCAAGAGGGCAGGATTTTGCTCAAAATTTATCATCAAAACGACCTTTTATTCTTGTTTGAAATGCATAAGAAGCTATCAATAAAAGAACATCCAGTATGGGTCATGCAGCATCACCACCCGACTCGACAAACCGGGGATCCACCTCCACATCAGGCTGCAAAGCACGCTGTGTTTTGGCCACATGCTCATACACGGCTTGCACCAGACGTTCGCAGCCTTCACGGGTCAGGGCGGAAATTTCAAACACCGGCCCCTTGTATTTGAAGCGCTTCACAAAGTCTTTGATCAAGGCTGCGCGCTCTTCAGCGGGCACCATATCCAGCTTGTTCAGAACCAGCCAGCGTGGCTTGTCGTACAGCGCTTTGTCGTATTTTTTCAGCTCGCCAACAATGGCTTTGGCTTGGGCCACCGGATCAATACTGTCATCAAAAGGTGCCACATCAATGATGTGCAACAACAAGTGGGTACGCTGCAAATGGCGCAAAAACTGGTGCCCCAACCCCGCACCCTCTGCCGCACCTTCGATCAGACCCGGCACATCGGCGACCACAAAGCTTTTTTCCATGGCTACGCGCACCACCCCCAGATTGGGATGCAGGGTGGTAAAGGGATAGTCTGCGATTTTGGGGCGGGCGTTGGAGATGGCAGCAATCAACGTCGATTTACCCGCATTCGGCATACCCAGCAAACCCACATCAGCCAACACCTTCAGTTCCAGTTTGAGCTCCTTCTGCTCACCAGGCCAACCCGGCGTTTTCTGGCGGGGCGCACGGTTGATTGACGACTTGTAATGCATGTTGCCAAAACCACCATCACCCCCTTTGGCCAGCAAAACCTGTTCACCAGGCACCAACAGTTCGTGCAACACTTCGCCGGTTTGGGCATCCGTTACGATGGTGCCCACTGGCATTTTCAGGACGATGTCATCGCCTTTGACCCCGAACATGTCGGATCCCTTGCCATGCTCACCCTTTCTGGCCTCATAGCGGCGGGAATAGCGGTAGTCCACCAAGGTGTTCAAATTGACATCGGCCACTGCATACACATGGCCGCCGCGTCCGCCGTCGCCACCATCCGGCCCACCGAATTCTTTGTATTTTTCATGACGGAAGGACGCGCAGCCATTACCACCGTCGCCAGCAAAAACATCAATATAGGCTTCGTCAACGAATTTCATGGTGGACTCTTCAGAAACAGCAAGGAAAAGCAAAAAAGGCCCGCATGGCGGGCCTTTGAACCTCAGAACCTGGGTTGATCAGGCTGGGATGATGTTGACAACCTGGCGATTCAACTCACCCTTGGTAGCGAAGTTGACATGACCATTGACTGTTGCGAACAGAGTGTGGTCTTTGCCGATACCAACGTTGTTGCCGGGGTGGAAACGGGTTCCGCGCTGACGCACGATGATAGAACCCGCTGAAACCATTTCACCGCCGAATGCTTTCACACCGAGCATCTTGGGCTTGGAATCGCGCCCGTTTCGCGTGGAGCCGCCGCCTTTTTTCTGTGCCATGTTGCTTTACTCCTTATGCAGAGATTGCAGAAATTTGCAACTCTGTGAAGTTCTGACGATGCCCTTGGCGCTTTTGATAGTGCTTGCGACGGCGCATTTTGAAAATATGCACCTTGTCGTGACGACCATGAGCCAAGACAGTGACTGTGACAGATGCGCCGGACACCAGGGGCGTGCCAATCTTGATTTCGCTGCCGTTGCCAACAGCCAAAACCTGATCCAGCACGAGTTCCTGGCCCACATCCGCAGCAATCTGTTCTACTTTAATTTTTTCGCCCGCAGCAACACGATACTGTTTGCCGCCGGTTTTTATGACCGCGTACATATGAACCTCTACAAGTGATTTCGCCTAACGAATTTCAGACGAACTTTAGATTGTATCAGCTCACTCAGCCCCTTGATACGGGGATGCATCCCTGAACAGCCTTCGGATACTCCGGCGGAGGCGGCTCAGCAGCTTTTATAATCCCTTGATTTACAAATTGGTATCCATCTTGTCGTCCACAGCCAACTCCTCTGCCAGCACCCTCTTGCTCATTGCACGCGACATGGCCGAGGTTGACAAGGTCATTTCGACCAAGCTGGGTTCCGATGTGCCCTTGGTAAGCCAGGTCTGCGAATACATCATCTCGGCTGGGGGCAAACGCTTGAGGCCAGCCCTGCTCCTCTTGCTCAGCAATGCGCTGGGCTACACCCATCCACATCGCCACACACTGGCTGCCGTGGTTGAATTCATTCACACCGCAACCCTGCTGCACGATGATGTGGTGGATGAATCCACTCTGCGACGTGGTCGCGACACCGCCAATCAACTGTTTGGAAATGCAGCCAGTGTGCTGGTGGGCGACTTTCTTTATTCGCGCGCATTCCAAATGATGGTTGAGGTTGGTCAGATGAGGGTGATGGAAATCCTGGCGGAGGCCACCAACACGATTGCAGAAGGCGAAGTGCTGCAGCTCATGAACATGCACGATGCCAATCTGACCGAGGACGACTATCTCAAGGTCATCCGATCCAAAACAGCCAAACTGTTTGAGGCCAGCGCACGCCTCGCCCCTGTCATGGCCAATGCGGGGGCAGACATGGAGAATATCTGCGCACGCTACGGACAAGCACTGGGCACCGCATTCCAAGTCATTGACGACATACTGGACTATGAGGGCGATGCCGCCGTTTTGGGCAAAAACCTTGGTGATGACTTGCGGGAAGGCAAAGTGACCCTGCCAATCATTTTTGCATTGCAGAGAACCCAAGGCCGTGACCGAACTCTGTTGGTGAATGCAATTGAAAATGCAAGCGACAACAATCTGCCTGAGGTGCTGTCCATCATCCAGACCTCGGGAGCACTTGAGGATGCAAAGCATTCCGCCTGGCAAGAAGCCAACCGCGCAGTGGAAGCAGCCAAAGAACTCCCAGTTAACACATACAGCAGCGCATTGATTGCCCTCGCCGCCTCCCTGCAACACAGAGAAACTTGAGCGCAGACACCACCTGAGCGGCATAAAACAAAAAGCGAGTCATAAAAATTACGCACACTTCGATGCCTGTCGTGTGTTGACTGGTTCACATTTGAGCTAGATTATCCAGCCATGGCAACCAACGACTCCACCATCGCCCAATCCACACCCGTTGCGCTCCCGGGCCTCGGGCGGGCCCTCATAGCGGCAGGAAAACTGGATCAAACTGCAGCTGAAAATCTGGTTCGAAAAACCCTGACCAGCCGCAATAGCTTCATCGCTGAATTGGTTGGCTCTGGTGCAGTTTCCCCCACAGACCTTGCCCATGTGGTTTCTGGGGCATTTGGAGCCCCCTTATTGGATCTCAATGCGATTGATGCATCCCGGCTACCCCAGAACATTCTCGACAATAAATTTTGCAGCGAGCATCGAGTCCTCGTTCTGAGCAAAAAAAGCGGCCGACTGACAATCGCGACCGCTGACCCCAGTGATCAACAGGCCGCAGAAAAAATTAAATTCTCCACCCAAATGGGCGTGGACTGGATCATCGTCGAATACGACAAGCTGCTTAAGCTGGTGGAAGCACAAACTGCCACAGTGTCACAGGCGATGGACAACATCATCGGTGATGACTTTGAGTTTGCAGAAGAAACCGCAGCAGCGGCAGCAACGGAATCAACAGATAAAAACACCAGTGAAGTCGAAGATGCACCCGTTGTTAAGTTTTTGCAAAAAATGTTGCTGGATGCCTTCAGCATGGGTGCATCTGATTTGCATTTTGAACCTTACGAATTCACATACAGAGTTCGATTTCGCATAGATGGCGAATTGCGTGAAATTGCTTCACCGCCAGTCGCCATCAAAGATAAACTGGCATCGCGTATCAAAGTCATATCCAGAATGGACATCTCGGAAAAAAGAATTCCGCAAGATGGTCGCATGAAACTCAAAGTCAATGCAGACAAAGTCATCGACTTTCGTGTCAGCACCTTGCCAACGCTGTTTGGGGAAAAAATAGTTATTCGTATTCTCGACCCCAGCAGTGCAAGACTGGGCATTGATGCCCTGGGATACGAGCCGCAAGAGAAAGAGCGTCTGCTCAAAGCAATTGGTCGTCCCTATGGCATGGTTCTGGTAACCGGGCCAACCGGATCAGGCAAAACAGTTTCCCTTTACACCTGCCTCAATATTTTGAATCAGCCAGGGGTCAACATTTCCACAGCTGAAGACCCATCAGAAATCAACTTACCAGGCGTCAATCAAGTCAACGTGAATGACAAAGCCGGATTGACATTTGCTGCTGCATTGAAATCTTTCCTTCGGCAAGATCCTGACATTATCATGGTTGGCGAAATTCGG
This sequence comes from uncultured Comamonadaceae bacterium, assembly GCA_937868695.1. GTDB lineage: Bacteria > Pseudomonadota > Gammaproteobacteria > Burkholderiales > Burkholderiaceae_C > UBA2334. Next base: position 15,909 of record CALMMY010000150.1, on the reverse strand, counting down.
GATTTGGAAACCGCAGACATTGCCATCAAAGCAGCCCAAACCGGTCACTTGGTCTTATCTACACTGCACACAAACGATGCCCCAACGACATTGACACGGATGTTGAACATGGGCATCGCCCCTTTCAATATAGCCTCCAGTGTGATTCTGATCACGGCGCAGCGACTGGCTCGCCGTCTTTGCAGCAATTGCAAGCTTCCCGCTGACATTCCCACCAAAACCTTATTGGAAGCTGGCTACCCTGCCGACGAGATAGATGGAACATGGGTACCGTACCGCCCTGTTGGATGTGATCGTTGCAACAATGGGTACAAAGGTCGCGTTGGCATCTATCAGGTTATGCCCATTACCGAAGAAATGCAACGCATTATTTTGAAAGGTGGCAGCGCCATGGAAATTGCAGAACAAGCGGAAAAAGAAGGCGTAAGGAGTTTACGCAAATCGGGTTTATACAAGGTCAAACTTGGGGTTACTTCACTGGAAGAAGTACTGGGTTGCACCAACGAATAACCTTGCCACTCCATAACACTCATTGAAAAATCATGGCAAAACCATCACCTTCAAACAATAAAGAAGCACTCTTTGAATGGGAAGGCAAAGACCGCAATGGAAAAATGGTTCGTGGCGAAACACGAGCCATGGGCGAAAACCAAGTGCAGGCCTCACTGCGTCGCCAGGGGATTCTTCCTACCAAAATCAAAAAGAAACGCCTTTCTGGTGGAAAGAAAATTACCCCAAAAGATTTGGCAATTTTCACCAGGCAATTATCAACAATGATGAAAGCTGGCGTTCCACTTCTGCAAGCATTTGACATTGTTGGAAGAGGAAATGCCAATGCCAGCGTTGCCAAGTTGCTCAATGACATACGTACCGATGTCGAAACGGGCACATCTCTGAATGCTGCATTCAGAAAGTATCCACTGTATTTCAATAATCTGTACTGCAATCTGGTTGAAGCCGGTGAAGCTGCGGGCATATTGGATCAGTTGCTAGACAGATTGGCTGTCTATATGGAAAAGACAGAGGCCATCAAAAGCAAGATCAAATCCGCTTTGATGTACCCGATGTCTGTGATTGTGGTGGCATTCGTAGTCGTGGCTGTCATCATGATCTTTGTGATTCCAGCATTCAAAGAGACTTTTACATCATTTGGAGCGGACTTGCCCGCCCCCACTCTTTTTGTGATGGCCATCAGTGAATTTTTTGTGGCCTACTGGTGGTTGATTTTCAGCACAATAGGAGGAACCATCTATTTTTTGTTGCAAGCATGGAAGCGCAGCGAAAAGGTACAGATGTTCATGGACAGATTGATGCTAAAAATGCCCATCTTTGGTGTTTTGGTTGAAAAATCCGTAATTGCTCGCTGGACACGCACATTGGCCACTATGTTTGCTGCTGGCGTTCCTCTGGTTGAAGCTCTGGATTCTGTTGGCGGGGCATCCGGCAACCATGTCTATCAAATAGCCACTGAAAAAATACAACGTGAAGTATCAACGGGCACCAGCTTGACCACCGCCATGATCAATGCCAATGTTTTCCCAAGTATGGTGCTTCAAATGTGTGCAATTGGTGAAGAATCTGGATCAATTGACCACATGCTGAGTAAAGCAGCAGATTTTTATGAAGCCGAAGTGGATGACATGGTTGCGGGCTTATCCAGCCTGATGGAACCCATCATCATTGTTTTTCTTGGCGGATTGATCGGTGGTATTGTGGTTTCGATGTACCTGCCAATTTTCAAACTCGGACAAGTTGTTTAATGTTCATTTCACACTCAATCGATCTGATACTGATTGGTATCTTTGGGATGCTCGTTGGCAGCTTTCTGAATGTGGTCATATACCGTTTGCCCAAAATACTGGAAAAACAATGGGCCGCAGAGTGTGCCAGCCTCTCAGGCAAGGAATTGCCCACAGCAGAACCATTCAACCTGATGGTTCCTCGTTCTCGTTGCCCGCAATGCAGCCATCAAATACAGTGGTACGAGAACATACCCGTTATCAGTTTTTTGCTGTTGCGCGGACGCTGCTCGTCTTGCGGAGCCTCGATTGGATGGAGGTATCCCCTGATTGAGTTGGCATGCGGCCTGGCTTTTGCAGGATGTGCCTGGCGATGGGGACTGACTCCATCAACGGCAGTGTGGTGTGGATTTTGCGCCACCGTTCTGGCTCTGGCCGCCATTGATTGGGACACCACGCTGCTGCCCGATGATCTGACACTGCCGTTGGTTTGGGGGGGACTGTGCTCGGCCGCGTTGTCATGGTCAGGAACAGCCCTTCCTGATGCTCTTTGGGGTGCTGTTGCCGGGTATCTTTCACTCTGGCTGGTGTATTGGAGTTTCAAACTTGCAACCGGTAAAGAAGGCATGGGTTACGGGGACTTTAAGCTGTACGCAGCCTTGGGTGCATGGTTTGGCTGGCAGGCATTGATACCCATCATCCTGATGGCATCAATCATCGGAGCCATTATCGGAATCGGCATGAAACTGTCATCTGGCCTTCGTGAAGGCGGCTATGTCCCATTTGGCCCCTTTCTCGCGTTGGCCGGGTTAACCGCATTGGTGGTCACCCCCACAGAAATGATGAACTGGATCGGACTGTGACCACTGGCCGAACGCAACGTCTTACTGTGGGTCTGACAGGGGGCATAGGCAGTGGAAAAACCACCGTAGCCCACATGCTGGCCGGTTGTGGGGCCACAATCATTGATGCCGATTCCATTTCCAGATCACTGACTGAGGCTGGCGGAGCTGCCTTGATGCCGATCAAGCAGGTGTTTGGCGAAGAAGTCATCGGTGCAGATGGTGCCCTCAATCGAGGTGCCATGCGGGAAATCGTGTTTGCACAACCCGCGAGCCGAACCAAACTGGAAGCCATCATCCATCCCTTGGTTCAAATGCGCATGTCAGCGGCCATTCAAAATGCACCAACCGATGTGGTCGTTCTTGACATCCCGCTACTGGTTGAATCGCCCCGCTGGCGCAAGCAAATTGACCTTATCGTGGTTGTGGATTGCAATGTGGAAACACAAGTCAGCCGTGTCATGCAACGCAATGGCTGGGCCGCCAGCACAATTGAAGCCATTATCCAAAGCCAAGCGACACGTGGTGATCGCCTGAAAGCCGCAGATGTGGTCATATTTAACGAGAAATCGAACCTATCTATCCTGAAAAACCAAGTCAACTCACTTGGCAACCAGCTGGGGCTATGATCGTCAGCCCATGCAACCTGTTGTGACCAAGCCCCTCTCTATCCTTTACGAATACCCATTCAATGAACGGGTTCGAACCTATCTGCGCGTAGAACATTTATTCCGCCGCCTGATGACGCTGGTTAACAGAGATGATGCACTGGATCACCACTTTGCCCTTCATACCCTGTTCGAAACCATTGATGTCGCCTCTCGGGCAGACATGAAAGCCGATGTCCTGAAAGACCTTGAGAAGCAAAAGCAGTTGCTCAACAGCTACCGGGGCAATCCCGCTATTTCCGAACCTGTACTTGACCAGGTGATTGCCCAAATTGAGCTTCACTATTCAAGCTTGTCGCATTTGCTTGGCAAGACCGGACACACACTCACCGAAAATGAATGGCTGATGGGGATTCGCAGTCGGATCGTCATTCCTGGTGGGACATGCTCCTTTGATGTGCCAACCTATTTCGACTGGCAACACCAAGCCGCTGAAGACCGAAGGAAAATGCTGACCGAGTGGTGCTCTACCGTGAAGCCGCTGGCTGATGCCATCGCCATGCTTTTGCAAATGCTGAGAGACTCAGGCATCACACAAAGAGTGGTCGCAATCGGTGGACATTTTCAGCAAACGCTTCCACAAGGCCGAACGTTTCAGCTTCTGCGTTTAAAAATGGATCAAAGCCTGGGTTTGATCCCAGAAATCAGCGGAAACCGCCTGATGGTTTCGGTCAGACTGGTCAGGATGGGTGCCGATGGCAGATCCCACAGTCATGTTGAGAACAGTTCTTTTGAACTGGCCTTGTGCTCGTGAGCACAATCAGGTGCAGTCAGTCAGCCCTCATTTTCAGACAACCAGTTCAATACAGGCAACGTACCCGCCAACACAGGGTGAACCGTGACGGGCAGCTTCTGCCAAGAAAAAGTCTGACCTTCGCGCATCTGCAACTCACCATCCCAATGTCTGACCTTGCAAAAATGCAGGCGAACCAGGGCATGGGGGTAGTCCACCACTTGCTCACGCCAGAGTTCGGGTTCATAGATACGGATACCCAGCTCCTCTTCCAGCTCCCTGGTCAAAGCCTGAGCCACCGTTTCGCCTGACTCCAGCTTTCCCCCCGGAAACTCCCAGTGGCCAGCGTAGGCTTTACCTTTCGGCCGGGTGGTCAGAAGAAACTCGCCTGACGACCGAATCAGTACACCCACAGCCACAGCGGTCACGGATCGATATTCAGACGCAACCCTTGGCACATTGGTATCCACCCGCAGAGCCGCAGCATCGGTACAGGCGGTCACAGCTGTGGGCCCTGGTTATTCAATGCATCTGGATTGAGCAACCCCAAAGCACCGGCGTGGTCACGGGCAAACTGGTAGGCCACCCGGCCACTGCGCGATCCACGCTCCAGCGCCCACACCAAAGCCAACGGCCGGGCAAGCTCGATTTGACTGGCCGGTACACCAAAATGAGCGAGCCACTGAGCGACGATGACCAAGTACTCGTTCTGGCTAAACGGGTAAAAACTCACCCACAAACCAAACCGCTCTGACAGAGATATTTTTTCCTCAATCACCTCACCCGGATGCACTTCACCATCGTCTGTGTGGGTGTAGCTCAGGTTGTCCTTCATGTATTCAGGTAACAAATGGCGGCGGTTGCTGGTGGCATAAATCAGCACATTGGCGCTGGTAGCAGACACCGACCCATCTAGAATCGACTTGAGCGCCTTATAGCCGGACTCACCCTCGTCAAAGCTGAGATCGTCACAAAACACAATGAACCGCTCAGGACGGGCACTGACCAGATCAATCAGATCGGGTAAATCCATCAAGTCCGCCTTGTCCACCTCAATCAACCGCAACCCATGTCCAGCAAATGCATTGAGGCAGGCTTTGATGAGTGAAGACTTACCCGTTCCCCGTGCCCCTGTCAAAAGCACATTGTTGGCCGGTCTGCCCTGCACAAATTGCCGGGTGTTGCGCACAATTTTTTCTTTTTGAACATCGACCTCGCGCACATCTTCCAACGTCAACGGGGCCACATGCAGAATGGGCACCAGTTGACCCACACCCCCTCCTGATCGGCGACGGTAACGAAAAGCCACGGAAGCAGACCAGTCTGGAGCAGCCAAAGGCGCACCAGGCATCACGGCCTCAATGCGTGAAACCAGAGCTTCCAGCCGTGTGGCCAAATGCGCCCATTCCACCCCACTCATGAGCGGTAATCGGCGTTGATGGTGACGTAGTCGTGACTGAAATCGCACGTCCAGACTGTGTCGGCACAGTTACCCCGGCCCAAGCCAATCTTGACCAGTATCTCAGGCTTGGCCATGACAGCCACACCCTGAGGCTCGGCGTAGTCGGGATGCCGACCACCCCGGGTGGCCACATGCACGTCGTCCAGATACATTTCAATCAATGACTGATCCAGGTCGGCTATGCCTGCATAGCCGACAGCAGCCAGAATTCGCCCCAGGTTGGGATCGCTCGCAAAGAAGGCCGTTTTAACCAATGGGGAATGGGCAATGGCATACGCAACCTGCAGGCATTCATCCTGTGTGCGCCCCCCCTCCACACGCACGGTAATGAATTTGGTGGCACCTTCACCGTCGCGCACCATCGCATGCGCCAGATACTGCGCCACCTCAAGCAGGGAGGCTTTCAGCCGCGTTGCATCGGAGCTGTCCCAATTGGTAATGGGAGTGTGCTTGGCCTGGTGCGTGGCCATCAGAATGAAGGAATCGTTGGTAGAGGTATCCCCATCCACCGTAACGCGGTTGAACGATTGATCGGCGAGCTCGCGGCACAGTGACTGTACCAGATCAGGAGCCAGACAGGCATCTGTGGCCATGAAACCGAGCATGGTGGCCATGTTGGGGCGAATCATGCCTGCCCCTTTTGCCATGCCTGTGACAGTGACGGTTTGACCGCCAATCACTACCTGACGGCTGATGGCTTTGGGTTGGGTATCGGTGGTCATGATGGCTTGCGCCGCCTGCAGCCAATGGTGGGGTTGGGCATCGGCCAATGCCACAGGCAGACCAGCCACCACACGTTCGGCGGGCAACTGCTCCATGATCACGCCAGTGGAAAAAGGCAACACCTGTTCGCAACCGATCCCCAGCTGGGAAGCCAACGCCTCGCACACGCCCTTTGCACGCAGCAAGCCCTCGGCTCCGGTACCCGCATTGGCATTGCCGGTGTTGATGACCAGCGCACGCGTACCTGTAGCACCCGTGGCCGCAAGATGCTCACGACAAATTTGAACTGGCGCAGCACAAAACCGGTTTTGTGTGAACACGGCCCCCACGGTTGTGCCTTCATCCAGTAGCAGCACGGTCACGTCCTTCCGGTTGGCTTTGCGCACACCCGCTTCAGCGACCCCCAGACGCACACCAGCAACGGGCAACAAGGTCTCAGGCAAGGGAATGGGAAGGTTCACAGGCATAGGGAAATTTCCAGAACGGGATTGAATTCAGGCAAGCTTGCCGTGGCAGTTTTTGTATTTTTGTCCACTGCCACATGGGCACGGATCATTGCGTCCCACACGTGGTACGGCGGCCTGAGCGGACACAGCCTGTTTACGGTGTGCCGTATTGGCATCCACCACTGTTTCGACCTCACCGGTTTCGGTGGGCGCGGTATACGTGATGTTTGAAATGTTTTCGGCTTCCTGCTCCAGCTGTTGGGCCGCATCGGTCAGCTGATCGCTGGACTGAACACGCACATTCATGAGCACGCGGGTCACCTCATTCTTGACCGCGTCCAACAATTGACCAAACAGTTCAAACGCCTCACGCTTGTATTCCTGCTTGGGCTGTTTTTGCGCGTAACCGCGCAAATGAATGCCCTGACGCAGGTAATCGAGTGAGCTGAGATGCTCCCGCCAATGGGTATCGATACTTTGCAGAAGCACCATTCGCTCAAATGGCAAGAACCCGGCCTCGCCAACAGCTTGCAATTTTTCATCAAACGCCTTGTGAGCGGCCTGAACCACTTGGGCCACGATGTCCTCATCGGTCAAGGTATCTGCGGCATCCAATTGACTTTGCAACGCCACATGCACCGACCATTCATCACGCAGCACACGCTCCAACCCGACCAAGTCCCACTGTTCTTCCACACTGTCGGCGGGTACAAACTGGCGCACCAGATCGGTGAAACACCCTTCGCGCAAAGCTGCAATCTGTGCTTGCAGCTCGGTGGCATCCAGTATGTCATTGCGCTGCTGGTAAATCACCTTGCGCTGGTCGTTGGACACATCGTCGTACTCCAACAATTGCTTGCGAATATCAAAGTTGCGCGCTTCGACCTTGCGTTGGGCCGATTCGATGCTCCGCGTCACAATGCCCGCCTCAATGGCCTCGCCTTCGGGCATTTTCAGCCTGTCCATGATGGCTCGCACCCGGTCGCCAGCAAAAATCCGCATCAGCGAATCGTCCAGACTCAGGTAAAACCGGGAGGATCCTGGGTCACCCTGGCGGCCTGACCGGCCCCGCAGCTGGTTGTCAATGCGCCGGGATTCATGGCGCTCGGTGGCAATGATGCGCAAGCCACCCAGTGATTTGACCAGCTCATGGTCTTGCTTCCATTGCGCTTTGACAGCCTCAACCCGCTGTTTCCGGGTTGCATCATCCAGTGTCGCATCCTGTTCAACAGACTGGATCATTTTTTCCAGATTGCCGCCCAGCATGATGTCGGTACCACGACCGGCCATGTTGGTGGCAATGGTGATCATTTTGGGTCGCCCAGCCTGGATGATGATGTCGGCTTCACGGGCATGCTGTTTGGCGTTCAGTACCTGGTGAGGCAATCCCTCCTTCACCAGCAAGCCTGAAATGATTTCAGAATTTTCAATGGACGACGTGCCCACCAGAACAGGCTGGCCGCGCTCATGGCATTCACGGATGTCGGCAATGGCCGCTGCGTACTTTTCGGGCGTGGTTTTGTACACACGGTCAAGCTGGTCATCCCGGCCACTGGGGCGATTGGGAGGAATGACCACTGTTTCCAGGCCATAAATTTCCTGGAATTCATAGGCCTCGGTGTCTGCCGTCCCAGTCATGCCGGCCAATTTGGTGTACAGGCGGAAATAATTCTGAAATGTGATGGAGGCCATTGTCTGGTTTTCGGCCTGAATCTGCATGCCTTCTTTGGCTTCGACCGCTTGGTGCAAGCCATCGCTCCAACGGCGACCACTCATCAGGCGACCGGTAAACTCATCGACAATGACGACCTCACCGTTCTGCACCACATAGTGCTGATCGCGGTGGTACACATGGTGTGCCCTGAGTGCCGCATTCAAGTGGTGCATCAGGGAAATATTGGCTGGGTCGTACAGCGAAGCGCCTTCTGGCAGCAAACCCGCCTGGGCCAGCAAACGCTCTGCTGTTTCATGGCCTTGCTCGGTGAGGAAAATCTGGTGCGATTTTTCATCCAGCGTGAAGTCACCCGGTTTGGTCACTCCTTCGCCAGTGCGGGGGTCGGCTTCGCCTTCCTGGCGCGTCAGAACAGGGGCAATTTGGTTGATGGCCACATACATGGGAGTGTGGTCTTCAGCTTGCCCACTGATGATCAAAGGTGTGCGGGCTTCGTCGATCAGGATGGAGTCCACCTCGTCCACGATGGCATAGTTCAGCCGCCGCTGTACCCGGTCCGCCGATTCGTACACCATGTTGTCGCGAAGATAGTCAAAACCAAATTCGTTATTGGTGCCGTACGTGATATCCGCGTTGTAGGCTGCCTGCTTTTGTTCACGGCTCATTTGTGGCAAATTCATGCCAACCGTCAAACCCAAAAAGCTGTAAAGCCGCCCCATCCATTCTGCGTCGCGGCTGGCCAGGTAGTCATTGACGGTGACCACATGGACACCTTGACCAGTCAGTGCATTCAGGTACACAGGCAAGGTTGCAGTCAAGGTTTTGCCTTCACCTGTGCGCATTTCAGCCACCTTGCCATGATGCAAGGCCAATCCACCCACCATCTGGACATCAAAGTGCCGCATCTTCATGATGCGCTTACTGGCTTCGCGCACCACCGCAAAAGCTTCGGGCAACAACGAGTCCAAAGTTTGTCCGCCAGCGATGCGTTGTTTGAACTCTTGTGTCTTGTTTTTGATTTCCTCGTCCGACAGTCGCTCAAACTGCGCTTCCAACGCATTGATTTGTGCAACAGTTTTGCGGTAAGTCTTCAAAAGCCGGTCATTGCGGCTACCAAAAATTTTGGTCAGGAAATTGGTTGCCATGAGCTTTGCTGCATCCGTCTGACGTTGTATGCGCCAACAGGATGGGGGGTCTTTCTGGTGTGGGGAATGGCCAGCACATTGCCGACCACATAACAAACGGAAACTGGGGATGCACCCGGAATTTTAAACCCCGGCAAACCAAACATGATGAACCCCACCACAACCCGCTGCCAAACAGAAAGCCCACTCAGTTTTGAGTTCTGTTTGCAGACTTGCTCCACTGCCCCAGGGCTGTGTTCGGGCGACCTGTGGCCCGGTCTCCCGCTTGGAGAAAAATCTGCGGATTTTGTGCCACCCCTGAATGCCAAACCTCAAAATGCAAATGCGGCCCGGTCGAACGCCCTGTGGAACCCACTTCGGCAACCAGTTGCCCACGCTTGACAATGTCCCCGGTGTTCACCAGTATTCTGGACGCATGGGCGTAGCGTGTAACAAGCTCATTACCGTGGTCAATTTCGAGCATGTGGCCATATGCAGGATGGAATTCACGGTTCACGACCATCCCCCCCGCAGCCGCCAGAATGGGTGTGCCCACATCCGCTGGAAAATCCAAGCCCGTGTGCAATGCACTTTGCCCGGTCAACGGATCAGAGCGCCATCCAAACCCTGATCCAGCGGATACGCCCACCACTGGCAGAGATGTTGGCAGCATGAATTGACGGATTTTTTCACCGAACAACCGTGACTCCACGGTCGCCAACTTGACCGATTGCCCCTGTGCGTAAGCATCGGCAGCCTCCATGCTCAGCAGCAAACTCTCCAGTGAATGATCCTGCGGCGACACCAGGATGCCACCTGCTCCATTTCTGATCTTGACCTGATCTTTGGGCAAACCAGCCAAGGAAGCCACCCGCTCCCCCAGCGACTCCACTTGCACCAACCGTGCCTGCAACTCACCCAGTTTGCGGGCCATCACATCCAAATTTTCTTTCAGGTACCGCTCTTGATTTGCCCGCTCTTTGCTGGCAATCATTTCTACAATGGGCGTGATGATGGGCCAACCTTGGCGTGCACCATAAACAAACAGGGAGTGATAGGTCAGCAAGGCTGCGGTGATCAAAATCAACACCGTGGCAACGATCATCCCGAGGAGCTGCCAACCGCCCAACTGAATGGGACGCTGTTTCGCCAACCAAGGATCCGTGATAATCAAGTGCAATTGACTCTCCCAAATTATTCACATACCGATGAGGCACAAAACACTTCAAGCAGCCAAGTCGATACGCGATGCCGCCCGTGAGTCTCCGGAGTTGGCGCGGCTGACCACATTACTGAATCAGTCCAACAGTATGTTGGCATCCGTCCAGCATATTATTCCCATTGGATTGAGGTCAACAATCCAAGCTGGACCGATTGACGGGGAAACTTGGTGCTTACTGGTATCAAACACGGCTGTGGCCAACAAGATACGTCACCTGGCCCCCGATATTGAGCGTCACATCCGCCAAACAAGGTTGGCAGAACTGAAGCTCAGAATCAAGGTGATGAGCTCCTGACAGAAGAAAAGGCTTAGAGCAGGCGATTTCTTCAAAAATGGTGCCGATTGTCTGACTCGAACAGACGACCTATCGCTTACAAGGCGATTGCTCTACCAACTGAGCTAAACCGGCATCCTTTTATTCTACCCCAAGCTACTTGATGCGCCTGAGTGCAGGCTTCGATTTCGAAGAAGAACTTGGTGGCAAATCTGGTGGCGGCACAACGTTGTCACCATCCGAATCAGGCTCGGCCTCCAGCTGTTCTATTGGAAACGCCATTCCTTGCCCATTTTCCTTGGCATAAATAGCCTGAACCCGCTCGATTGGCACGCTGATGTCTTGTGGAACCCCACCAAAACGGGCTTTGAAATCGATGAAGTCATTGCCAATCACAAGCGAGCCCGTGGCATCTGTGCTGATATTCAGCACAATCTGACCATCTTGTACGAACTGTTTCGGCACGCGCACAGAGGCATCCACCAAAACTGACACATATGGTGTGAATCCGTGATCCATGCACCATTCGTGCATGGCTCTGATCAGATAAGGGCGGGTAGACGGCAGTGACTTCATGGTGCAACCGACGCAATCACTTGCGCATGACTTTTTCAGACGGGGTCAATGCTTCAATGTAGGCGGGGCGGGAAAAAATGCGCTCCGCATACTTGAGCAAAGGTGCTGCATTCTTACTCAATTCAATGCCATAAAAGTCCAGCCGCCACAACAGCGGTGCGATGGCGACATCCAGCATAGAGAAGTTGTCGCCCAGCATGAACTTGTTTTTCAAAAACACCGGCGCAAGCTGTGTCAGGCGGTCACGGATGTAAGAGCGTGCTTTTTCAAGTGCCTTTTCATTGGCTTTACCTGTTCTGGATTCCAGAACAGCGACCTGCGAAAACAGCTCCTTTTCAAAATTCAGCAAGAACAAACGGACTCTTGCCCGATCCACTGGGTCACCTGGCATCAGTTGTGGATGGGGGAAACGCTCATCGATGTACTCGTTGATGATGTTGGATTCATACAAGATCAAGTCCCGCTCCACCAGAATCGGAACTTGACCGTAAGGATTCATCACTGCGATGTCTTCAGGCTTGTTGAACAAGTCAACATCCCTGATTTCAAAGTCCATGCCTTTTTCAAACAGAACAAAGCGGCAGCGGTGGGAAAAAGGGCAAGTTGTACCCGAATACAAAACCATCATGACAATGAATTCCTCAATAAAAAACAGTGGCAGAGCGGGGTGAGCCGCATCGCCACTGCTGAAAATCGGCACAGAGCCGATTCAATTCCAAAATTTACTTGACATCTTTCCAGTAGGCCGCATTCAGTCTCCAGGCGATCACGGTAAAGAAACCCAAGAAGACCAAGACCCAGACACCCAGCTGAACACGGGCATTTTGCACTGGTTCAGCCATCCATTGCATAAATGAAACCAAATCACCCACTGCATTGTCGTATTCAGCAGGGGACATGCTGCCAGGAGTGACTTGCTCCCAGCCTTTCAAACGCTGAACTTCATGTCCATGCTCGGTAACGGTTTCAAAAATGGGCTTGCGCTCACCTTGAAGTTCCCACAAAACATGGGGCATACCAACGCTGGGGAACACCATATTGTTCCAGCCAGTTGGCTTGGCTGGATCACGGTAGTAGGTACGCATATAGGTGTACAAATAATCCGCACCGGTTCCGTTGCCACTGGCACGCGAACGGGCCACCAGAGTCAAGTCAGGTGGATTGGCACCAAACCAGTCTTTGGCCTGCTTGGGATCAATGGCTGCCTTCATGTGATCGCCCACCTTGTCGGTGGTGAACATCAGGTTTTCCTTGATCTGTTTTTCTGTGAGGCCAATGTCGCGCATGCGGTTGTAGCGCATGAACGCAGCCGAGTGACAGCTCAGGCAGTAGTTGGTAAACAACTTGGCACCATTTTGCAAGGCTGCCATGTCGTTGGTGCGATTCGGTGCTTTTTCCAGAGGAAAGCCACCGCCCGCAGCATGGGCACCGCCCACCAAGGCCAATACCAGCGAAAAGGCTGTGATGATTCTTTTCATAGTGTTACTCCACAACTCTTTCAGTGTGCTGCAAACGTCACGCGGGTAGGCACAGGTTTGCATTTACCAATGCGACTCCACCAAGGCATGAGCAGGAAGAAGCCAAAGTAAATCAATGTTCCGACTTGAGATACCAACTCACCAACAGGGCTTGGTGGTTTGACACCCAGATAACCCAAGATGAAGAAGTTGATCACAAACACCGTATACAGCCACTTGTTCCAACTGGGGCGGTAGCGGATCGACTTGGCTTCACTGTTGTCCAACCAAGGCAGGAAGAACATGATGATGACCGCGCCACCCATGACCACCACACCCCAGAACTTGGCATCAATGGAGAGCATGAGAGCAGACAGAACAACAGCACCACCCACAATACCCATCTTGATGGGGGCAGCCAACTTGGTTTTGATCACGGCCAACACAGCTCCGATGACCACAACGGCCACCAGCACATACATCATCTGGCTGGTCACGGCACGCAGCATCGAATAGTACGGCGTGAAGTACCAGACAGGAGCAATGTGCAACGGCGTTGTCAGCGGATCAGCGGGGATGAAGTTGTTGTACTCCAGGAAGTAGCCACCCAACTCTGGCGCAAAGAACACGATTGCGGAGAACGCCATCAGGAACACAGACACGCCCAGCAGATCATGCACGCTGTAATAGGGGTGGAAAGGAATGCCATCCAGCGGAATGCCATTGGCATCCTTGTTGGCCTTGATTTCCACACCATCGGGGTTGTTGGAGCCGACTTCGTGCAGCGCAATGATGTGCGCCACAACCAGGCCCAACAGAACCAGGGGCACGGCAATCACGTGGAACGAGAAGAAGCGGTTCAGGGTGGCATCGCCCACCACGAAATCGCCACGGATCAACAGAGCCAGATCAGGGCCGATAAAAGGAATGGCGGAAAACAAGTTGACGATCACCTGCGCACCCCAGTAGCTCATCTGGCCCCAAGGCAGCAGGTAGCCCATGAAGGCTTCGGCCATCAACACCAGGAAAATGGCGCAACCAAAAATCCAGACCAGCTCGCGTGGCTTGCGGTAGCTGCCGTAAATCAGGCCACGGTACATGTGCAGATAGACCACCACAAAGAATGCCGAAGCGCCTGTGGAGTGCATGTAGCGGATCAGCCAACCCCAAGGCACATCACGCATGATGTATTCAACAGAAGCAAACGCCACTGTCGCATCGGGCTTGTAATGCATGACCAGGAAAATACCGGTCACGATCTGGATAACCAGCACCAACAGCGCCAGCGAACCGAAGAAATACCAAAAATTGAAGTTTTTGGGCGCGTAGTACTCAGAGAGATGCTCTTTGTACAGCTTGGATAGTGGGAACCGGTTGTCAATCCAGTTCAACGCCTGGACACCCATTGGGGCACCGGCGGGGAGTTCTTTGAATTCAGCCATGATGAACCTTATTTCGCATTGAGCCTGAGGAGCGTTCGGATCACGCTTTTTTGTCGTCACCAATCAGCAGCATCGTGTCTGACAGGTACATGTGTGGCGGCACTTCCAGGTTATCTGGCGCGGGCTTGTTCTTGAATACACGGCCAGCCACATCGAATGTGGAACCGTGGCAGGCGCAGAGGAAGCCGCCTTGCCAATTGTCGGGCAACGAGGGCTGGGGGCCGGGTGTCAACTTTTCACCGGGAGAGCATCCCAGATGGGTGCAAATGCCGATACCGACAAAGACATCTGGCTTGATGGAGCGGTGTTGGTTTTTGGCGTATTCGGGAATGGGATACGCAGTGCGCTCTGATTTGGGGTCAGCCACATCAGGCTCGGTTTTTTCGAGAGAGGCCAACTGCTCAGGTGTGCGGCGCATGATCCACACAGGCTTGCCTCGCCACTCGACGGTGATTTTCTGCCCCGGAGGGATGGCCGTGATGTCCACCTCCACAGAGGCTCCTGCGGCCTTGGCTCGCTCGGATGGAGCGAACGAACTGACAAAGGGAACGGCCACAGCAGCTGCACCCACTCCACCTGCAGCACATGTTGTGATCAGCCAGTTGCGGCGACTGTTGTCCACGCTTGCTTCGCTCATGTAGATCTTTCTTGGGCTTGTTTCGAAAAAAGGCAACCCTGATGGGTCAACCTTCTAATTGTAGTAAACCCTGACGGCATCTGCCCATTAACCAGAGCGCGATGCTTGACTATGGCTGCCCAACTGCATTCCATGCTGATAGTTGGGTGACATGCAACGGTGTCTTTCGCATTTGTGAACGCTGAGACCGATAACATCCGAATGTTTTGGTTTGATCACACAACCCGACATTCACACCTTCTATTGAGCACACAGGAGTATTTTTTATGAGCACACCACAGATTCAAACCATCGGCATCGTTGGCGCAGGCACCATGGGCAACGGGATTGCCCAGGCGTGCGCCACCAAGGGCTTCAAAGTCGTGATGGTGGATATCAGCGAGGCAGCCGTCGCAAAGGGCTTGGCCACCGTGTCTGCCAGCTTGGATCGCCTGATCAAAAAAGAAAAAATCGCCGCTGAAGACAAGGCGGCAGCACTGGCCCTGATCACCGGCAGCACTGCGTACGAAGACCTCACCAGCGCCCAACTGGTGATTGAAGCCGCCACCGAAAATGAAGCTCTGAAAATCAAAATTCTCCAGCAGCTCGACGGCATGTTGCCCCCTGAGGCGATTCTGGCCACCAACACATCCAGCATCTCCATCACCAAACTGGCTGCGGTCACCAAGCGCGCAGACCGCTTCATTGGCATGCACTTTTTCAACCCCGTGCCCATGATGGCGCTGGTCGAAATCATCCGTGGCCTGCAAACCAGCGATGCCACCCACGATGCCGTCAAGGCAATGGCCGAGCAACTGGGCAAGTCGCCCATCACGGTCAAAAATGCACCGGGCTTTGTGGTCAACCGCATTCTGGTGCCCATGATCAACGAAGCCTTCTTCGTGCTGGCCGA
>CALMMY010000149.1 GCA_937868695.1 uncultured Comamonadaceae bacterium | reverse complement strand
TGAAAAAAAAGCTTCCCATTGGCATCCAGAGCTTGCGTGAACTGCGCGAAGAAGGTCACTATTACGCCGACAAATCCGGCTATGCGGTGAATCTGGCTGAACAAGGCAAGTATTACTTCCTCAGCCGCCCCCGGCGCTTTGGCAAAAGCCTGTTCCTCGACACGCTGAAAGAGCTGTTTGAGGGAAACGCCGCGCTGTTCAAAGGGTTGGCTGCTGAAACCCGGTGGGACTGGAGCAAAAAGCACCCGGTCATCCGCATCAGCTTTGGCAGCGGTGTCCACAAGGCCAAAGCCAACTTGGTGCAGCGCATGAAAGAAATTCTGCGCACCAACCGCGAGCGGCTGGGCATAGTACGCCCAGCCGAATTGCCCGCCTCCGATGTGGCAGGCAATCTGTCGGCGCTGATTGCCCAGGCCCACCTGCTCACCGGACAGCGCGTGGTGGTTCTGATCGACGAATACGATAAACCCATCCTCGACAACATCACCGACAGCGCCATTGCCCTGGAGATGCGCGAAACCTTGAAGGACTTGTACTCGGTACTCAAAGACATGGACGAGCACCTGCGGTTGGTCTTCATTACCGGGGTGAGCAAGTTCAGCAAAGTGAGTTTGTTCTCCGGCCTGAACAACCTCAAAGACATCACGCTGGATGCCCGTTACAGCGCCCTGTGCGGTTACACCGATGAAGATGTGGACACCGTGTTTGCCCCCGAGCTGCCGGGGTTGGACAGAGAGGAAATCCGCCGCTGGTACAACGGCTACAACTGGCTGGGGCAAGGTGTTTACAACCCTTTCGACTTGCTGCTGCTGTTCGATTTCCGCGTATTCAAGCCCTACTGGTTTGAAACCGGCACGCCCACTTTCCTTGTCAAACTGCTGGCCGATCGGCAGGTGTTCACACCCACCTTGGGGCAGACGGTGGCTGAAGAAACGCTGCTGTCCACGTTTGATGTGGACATCATCCCGCCCGAGGCGCTGATGTTTCAGGCGGGCTACCTCACAGTCGATTCGGTCTGGACAATCCCCGGCAGGCAGGAGTTCACGCTCAAGTACCCCAACAAAGAGGTGCAGGCCAGCCTGAACGACAGCCTGCTCAAGCACTGGGTGGGCGACCTGTCCATTCCGGGCCGCCAGATCAGCCAGCTGTACCGCGTGCTGCTGGCCAACGACCTGCCCGCGCTCAAACCGCTGTTCCACGCCTTTTTTGCCACCATCCCGCACGACTGGTACCGCAACAGCCCCATTGCGCAGTACGAGGGCTACTACGCCAGCATCTTCTACAGCCACTTTGCGGCCATGGGGCTGGACATTCGGCTGGAAGACGTGACCAACCACGGGCGCATTGACATGACGGTGCTGTTCAATGGCCGGGTGTTCATCTTCGAATTCAAGGTGGTCAGCGACAGGGCGCAGGGCAAAGCGGGCAACAAAACGGGCAGGGGCAAGGCATCCGGTGGCCGCAGTGGCGGCGCATCATCCAAAGGCTCAGCCTTGCAACAGATCAAAGACCGGGGCTACGCCGACAAGTACCGCGCACGGGGCGAACCCATCCATCTGATTGGCGTGGAGTTTGGCAAGAACAGCCGCAACATCGTTGGCTTTGAAGTGGAAACAGCATGAACACAGCAACCAGCCCATGCAAGAAGTTACCCATCGGCATCCAGAGCTTGCGTGAACTGCGCGAAGAAGGCCACTACTACGCCGACAAGTCTGGCTACGCGGTGGACTTGGCCCAGAGCGGCAAGTATTACTTCCTCAGCCGCCCCCGGCGCTTTGGCAAAAGCCTGTTCCTCGACACGCTGAAGGAAATGTTCGAGGGCAACGCCGCGCTGTTCAAAGGGCTGGCCGCTGAAACGCGGTGGGACTGGGCGAAGAAGCACCCGGTGATCCGCATCAGTTTTGGCGATAGTGATGGCGTGCTGCAAAGCCGTGCCGAGCTGGATGAGCGCATCCGCGAACTGCTGCTGGACAACCAGCGCCGCTTGGGCGTGACCTGTACCCATGCCAGCATCAGCGGGCAACTGTCCGAGCTGATTGCCCAGGCCCACCAGGCCAGCGGCCAGCGCGTGGTGGTGCTGGTGGACGATTGCGACAAGCCCATCCTCGACAACATCACCGATCAAGCCACTGCAGCCAACATGCACATGGGATTGATCAACCTCTACTCCGTCTTGAAAGGTGCTGATGAGCACCTGAAGTTTGTTCTTCTGACCGGCGTGGGCAAGTTCAGTCAAGCCGGTATGTTCTCCGGGCTGAACAACCTCAACGACATCACGCTGGATGCCCGCTACAGCGCCCTGTGCGGGTACACCGATGAGGATGTGGATACCGTGTTCGCCCCCGAGCTGCCGGGCCTTGACCGCGAAGAAATCCGCCGCCGGTACAACGGCTACAACTGGCAGGGCACCAGTGTGTACAACCCGTTCGATCTGCTACAGCTGTTTCTCCACCGCGAATTCAAGCCGTACTGGTTCGAGGCCAGTACGCCCACCATGCTGGTCAAACTGCTGGCCAAGCAGCCGGTGTTCACGCCCACCCTGGGGCAGATCGTGGCAGATGGCACACAGCTGTCCACATTGCATGTTGATGACATATCACCCGAAGCACTGCTGTTTCAGATGGGCTGCCTCACAGTCGGTTCAGTCTGGAAGATTCCCGGCAGGCAGGCGTTCACGCTCAAGTACCCCAACACGGAGGTGCAGGCCAGCATGAACAGCAGCCTGCTCAAGCACTGGTGTGGTGGTTCCTCCATCCCCGGCCCGCACATCAGCCAGCTGTACCGCGTGCTCGCAGCCAACGACCTGACCGCGCTCAAACCGCTGTTCCACGCCTTTTTTGCCACCATCCCCAACGACTGGTACCGCAACAGCCCGATTGCGCAGTACGAGGGCTATTACGCCAGCATCTTCTACAGCCACTTCGCGGCGCTGGGCCTGGACATC
>CALMMY010000148.1 GCA_937868695.1 uncultured Comamonadaceae bacterium | reverse complement strand
GGCGGGGGCAAACGGGTGGACATTGGCAAATTCAGGCCAGGTGATGGGAATCATCTCGCTGGTGGCGTTGAGCTTCATGGTGCAGCTGCCCAGCGGAATCATGCTGCGGTCCAGCGCCAAGTCTTTGTCGCTCAGCATGCGGATGTAGCGCAGCATCCCGGTTTCGGAGTGGTGGGTGTTGAACACCGGGTGCGTCAGGTAGGCACTGGTGCGGCGCAGCTCGGCAGGGATGAGTGGCTCCACCCCTTGGTCTGCCGTGGCAAACAGCTCGGCCTCAGTCGGTGCAGTCTGGCCAGCAGGCACACACAGGGCCACCAGTTGCTGCACATCGGCACGGGTGGTGGTTTCGTCCAGGCTGATGCCCACAAAACCGCTGCGACCGCCAGTGAAGCGGCGCAGGTTGATGCCCTGGGCCACAGCCTTGGCCAGCAGCGTTTCAGCGGCCTGGGTGCTGCCGGTGTCGATGGTCAGTGTGTCGAAAGCGGTGCTGTGGACCAGCTTGATGCCCAGCTGGCGCAGGCCCTGGGCCAGGATGGCGGTGAGGCTGGCCACACGCAGCGCAATGCGTTGCAGGCCTGCCGGGCCGTGGTACACGGCGTACATGCTGGCCACCACAGCGGGCAAAACCTGTGCGGTACAAATGTTGCTGGTCGCTTTCTCGCGGCGGATATGCTGCTCTCGTGTCTGTAGCGCCAGACGATAGGCCGGGTTGCCGTGGCTGTCCACGCTCAAGCCCACCAGTCGGCCCGGCATGGAGCGTTTGAATGCATCGCGGCAGGCCATGTAGGCAGCATGTGGGCCACCCGCGCCCATGGGCATGCCAAAGCGCTGGGTGGTGCCGATGGCAATGTCGGCCCCCATTTCGCCGGGGGCTTTGAGCAGCGTAAGGGCCAGCAGATCGGCAGCCAGGATCAGGGCGGCCTGTTTGCTGTGGATCAGCTCGGCGCTTTGCGTCCACTCGCCCAGCCAGCCGCTGCTGCCAGGATATTGGTTCAGGGCCGCAAAGTAGTCGTCCTGGGCAATGGCGGCTTTCCACTCGTCGGCAGAGCGCACCACTTTCACGGTGATGCCCAGGGGCCGGGCGCGGGTCTGGATGACTTCCAGCGTTTGCGGGTGGCAGTCACCGCTGACCACAAACACATTGCCTTTGGCCTTGACCGAGCGTTTGGCCAGCGTCATGGCCTCGGCGGCGGCGGTGGCTTCGTCCAGCATGGAGGCGTTGGCAATGTCCATGCCGGTCAGGTCGGTCACCATGGTCTGGAAGTTGACCAGCGCCTCCATGCGGCCCTGCGAAATTTCGGCCTGGTAAGGCGTGTAGGCGGTGTACCAGGCGGGGTTTTCCAGGATGTTGCGCAGGATCACGCCGGGGGTGTGCGTGCCGTAATAGCCCTGGCCGATGAAGCTTTTCAGCACCTGGTTCTGCTGGGCAATGGCTTTGAGTTCAGCCAGCGCGGCGGCTTCGGTCACCGGGGCTGGCAGATCCATGTCGGCGGTGCGGGCGATGCTGCGTGGCACGATGCTGTCGATCAGGGCGCGGCGCGATATTTCACCGATCACGCCCAGCATGTGGGCTTCATCGGCGGCAGAAATGCCGATGTGGCGGGCAATGAATTCGGAGGTGTTTTCCAGCGCGGCCAGCGGCTGAGCGGTCAAGTTGGACATGGCGGGAGCTTTCAGGCGTGACTGATCCAGCCCGTGGGTGGCAAGGCACCCGCAGGCAAGTCAATGAAGGGAAGGAGGGTGGGGTGGCGCACCGTCGCAGCGGCCATGGGCAGAGCATGGCGGTGTCTGGCGCGGTGCGGATGCTCAGCCGGCCAGGGCGGCGTAGGCGGTTTCGTCCAGCAGCGCGTCCAGCTCGGCAGCGTTGCTCAGCTTCACCTTGAAGAACCAGCCCGCGCCCAGTGGGTCGGAGTTGGCCAACGAGGGGTCGTTGCGCAGGTCTTCGTTCACTTCGACAATTTCGCCGGTCACGGGCATGTACACATCGGCGGCGGCCTTGACGGACTCGACCACGCCAGCCACATCCTTCTGGGCCAAGGCCGTGCCAATGGCGGGCAGATCGACAAACACCACGTCACCCAGTGCATCCTGGGCATGGTGGGTGATGCCCACGGTGGCAATGTCGCCTGCAACGCTGAGCCATTCGTGGTCGGGGGTGTACTTGATCGTCATGGGAAAACTCCTTGGGTGAGGGGAGAAAAGAAAATACTATCAATAAGAGAGCTTGCCAAGCTTTTTAGTAAAGCGAAGGAAGCCAAATTAATCTGCAAACACCGGACTTCAGCCCCGGTAGTAGCGTGTGGG
>CALMMY010000147.1 GCA_937868695.1 uncultured Comamonadaceae bacterium | reverse complement strand
CCGCCATGCATTTCCTGTTTCCTGAAAAGGCGCTGGTTCAGCGCCTTTTTTCATGTGTTCGCCAACGCACAGGAGGAACTGTGGCCGTTTCTGGTTATCCTATTGAAGGGTAGCTTTTGGCACACACATGGGTGATGCCAGCTTTTCATTCAACGACTCATTTTTCAAGGAGTTCACATGACCGAGTACATCGACACCGTAGAGAGCAAAGAACGTCTGGCTGCCGACCTGCGCCAGCTGATCACGGATGCCGAAGAGCTGATCCACATCACCGCGCACAATTCCGAAGGCAAGGCCGTTGCCCTGCGTGAGCGCATGATCGACAACCTCAAGGCCGCCCGTCACAAGCTGGCCGACGTGGAAGATGCCATCAAGGTCAAGACCCGTGAAGTGGCCCGCGCCACCGACGACTACGTTCACGAACATCCCTGGAAAGCCATCGGCACCGCCACCGCTGTGGGGCTGGTCGTGGGCCTGCTCATTGGCCGCCGTTGAGTCCACTTCTGACGGACAGCCCAAGTTGGCCACACCTTCTGCATCCACATCGCTGCCACCGCTGGCCAGCTCGCTGAAAGGCGGGGCGGGGCGCTTGCTCTCGCTGCTCCAGGTGCGCCTGGAGCTGCTGTCGGTGGAAGCCCGCATGGAGTTCAACCGCCTGGTTGAGCTGCTGGTGGGGGTGATGCTGGCCTGTTTGCTGGGATGCATGGGGCTGGGCTTTCTGGCCATGCTGATCACGGTTGCCCTGTGGGACAGCCACCGCCTGCTGGCCTTGACCGCATTCACGGTGCTTTTCCTGACTCTGGCAGGTGTGGCCGTCTGGCAAGTGCGCACCCGTCTGCGCCAGGGCAGCCAGTTGTTTGCTGCCAGCCTGGCCGAGTTGCAGCAAGACCGCGATGCCCTCCAGTCCTGAAACCCCTGCAACCGATCTGGCCGAGCGGCGCTGGCAGTTGATCCAGCGTTCGCAATCCTTGCGGGCACAGCTGGTGACCGATGCCCAGGCCCTGGCCCCGGTTTTTTCAGTGGCCGACCACACCCGTGCCGGTGTCGTCTGGCTGCGTGACCACCCGCTGTGGGTGGCGGTGGCCGTGGCCACACTGGTGGCGCTCAAGCCCAGCCGTTTGTGGCGCTGGGGGGGCAAAGCCTGGACGGTGTGGCGTTTCTGGCAACGCATTCAAAACCTGCGCAAGACTGGCCCCGCTGGTGCCAGTGATGCACCCCGTAGTGCCCTCTCTGGGGTGCTGGCCTACTTTGTGAAATAACCCAGCCGTTTTGGCTGGGTGTGCATCGGTTGTGAGCCACAAAATTCCACAGTCTGTGCTGGTGGTCATCCACACCCCCGCGCTGGAGGTGCTGCTGATCGAGCGGGCCGATGCTGCCGGGTTCTGGCAATCGGTCACCGGCTCCAAAGACACGCTGACTGAATCGTGGTTCGACACCGCCGTGCGCGAAGTTCAGGAGGAAACCGGCCTGGATGCGCTGGCTCCCCGGCACACGCTCACCGACTGGGCGCTGGAGAACGTGTACGAGATTTACCCCGGCTGGCGGCACCGCTACGCCCCCGGCGTGACGCACAACACCGAACACCTGCTGGGGCTGTGCATACCAGCCCCGCTGAACGTCACCCTGGCTCCGCGCGAGCACACTGCGCAGGTGTGGCTGCCGTACCGCGAGGCGGCAGACCGCTGTTTCTCCCCCTCCAACGCCGAAGCCATCCTGTTGCTTCCCCGGTTTGCCAC
>CALMMY010000146.1 GCA_937868695.1 uncultured Comamonadaceae bacterium | reverse complement strand
CGGCCTGCGCGAGCAGGTGATGATTGACGTGAGCCACGCCAACAGCAGCAAGCAGCACGCCCGCCAGATCACCGTGGCCGCCGACGTGGCCGCACAGATCACAGCTGGCGAGCGCCGCATCACTGGCCTCATGATCGAGAGCCACCTGCAAGAAGGCCGCCAGGACATCGTGCCCGGCCAGCCGCTTAAACACGGCGTGAGCGTGACCGATGCCTGCATCAGCTTCAGCCAGACCGTGCCCGTGCTGGACGGGCTGGCGGCGGCTGTGAAGGCGCGGCGCACGCTGGCTTGAGTTGCCGTGCGGGCAACACCTCGCCCAGCGGGCGCAACTGCCCGGCCTGGGCCGTTGTCAGCGGCGGGCTGTCGTCATCGGGGACTTCGGCCAGGGGGCAGCATCCACCGCCGCCCAGTCAATGGCCTTTCTGAATGAAATGATGTGGGTGCGCACCAGCCCCAGAAACACGACGTGAGCGTGGTGACCTATATGAAAGCTGAATACGACCTCTCTCAACTGAAGTCCCGAAAAAATCCATATGCATCCAAGCTCAAAAAGCCCATTTCTGACAATAACGCCCTGGCTGCTCAGATAACAGCAGAACACCGGACGGGCACCGAAGAAACGAGTCATTTGCTGTCTGTGCCTGGCATGCGGGACTCCATCCGCGCAGGAATGGTCGAACCGCTTGCCAAAAGTTCACGCAAACTCAAATGGTGAACCGAGCACCCACCGATTCCAAGCAGCTGGGCCTCAAGCAAGGCGACGTGGCGGCCCAGGCGGGCATCACACCTGAATCCCTGTCGCGCTTCGAACGGGGCAGAGTGGCTGAATTCGGCGCACGCAAGCTGCTGGCCGTGCTGGCCGTGCTCGGGGCCGAGCTGGAGGTAGTGACCCAAAGCCAAGCGGACAACCTAGATGAACTGCGCCGCGAACGGGCGCAGTCCACCTGAAATCCAATCATTGACACAGCGGCGGTCGCACACGGGAGCGACTGAGAAAATCGGTTGAACCCGCTCGCAGGGGCCAAAGAACACTTGAATATGAGGAAAACAACAACATGCCAACACTGCATTGGGTAGGAAAAGACAAAGTGGTTAACCACCACCACGATGTGCCATTCCGGGTGCTGAACAAGGTTTCAACCTTCGCTGCACCGGCAGGTCTGCCAGCCAACAGCACCGACAACCGCATCATCCACGGTGACAACCTGGAAGCCTTGAAAAGTCTGCTGCCCGAATTTGAGGGCCGAGTGAAGTGCATCTACATCGACCCGCCCTACAACACCGGCAACGAGGGCTGGGTGTACAACGATGCCGTCAACGACCCAAAGATGAAACGCTGGCTGGGTCAGGTGGTGGGCAAGGAGGGCGAAGACCTGTCTCGGCACGACAAGTGGCTGTGCATGATGTATCCGAGGTTGAAGCTCCTTCAAAAACTGTTGCATCCAGAAGGTGTCTTGTTCGTAAGCATCGACGATGACGAGGCACACACGTTGCGTCTTGTGTTGGACGAACTCTTTGGGCGACAAGGCCGACTCGCCACGTTTGTTTGGCGGACAGATGGCAATTTTGATAATCAGGCAAAGATCAAAAATTGTCATGAGTATGTTTACATGTACTCGAAAACGCCTGAAGCCTTCCCACACCCTCAAGTCGTCGATCCAAGTACCCCCACTGGGAGCAAGCTGAATCGACCTGTTATCAGAAACACGATCGTAAAGAACGGCCCAAAAAATCCTGTCTCTGAAGTGGTATTGCCAGCAGGGTTTCCGGCGGATTTCGATGAGGGTTCTATCGCTCCGAGATCAGATAAATGGCCCCACTATTTAGATTCAGCTCAAGTGCAGAACAGTCTGCTCGTTTCTCAAGTCACGGTTCGCAGTGGTTGGAGTTCGTTGGATTTGCTACAAGCATTTATCGCCAACGAGTTCAAACCGCTGCTTGACAGAAAAGGGCAGGAAACCGTATTTAAGCTGATGCCGTCTGGTGCAGTTGAGAGTATCAAGACACGCAAACCCAGCCACGTAATTACCGTGTTGACGGGTCAAGGCAGCACACAGGCAGCTTCGACAGATCTCGCCAGTACTGGGGTTAGCTTCTCCTACCCTAAACCTCGAAGCTTGATCCGCTACCTAATCAGCATGCTCGATGATGATCAATGTACGGTTCTTGATTCATTCGCTGGCTCAGGTACTACTGCACATGCAGTGCTCGAACTAAATTTGGCCGACGGTGGGCAGCGAAAGTTCATCCTCATCGAAATGGAAAACTATGCATCCTCGGTCACAGCGGAACGAGTTAAAGGAGCAATAGTTGGAGGTGTTGTTTCAAGTGACCGACCACCCCTCGGCGGCGGGTTCGACTACTACACCGTCGGGGAGCCAATGTTCCTGGCCGAAGACATGCTCAACGAGGCTGTCGGCACCGAAGCCATCCGGGGCTATGTGGCCTACAGCGAGGGCATACCGGCATCCGACCGCACCACACCCGATAACCCACACAGCCCCTACCTGTTGGGCCTGAACCGCGAAACGGCGTGGATTTTTCACTACGAGCCCGACCAAGCGACCAGCCTGAACATGGACTTTCTGGCTGGCCTGCGCTTTGGTGGCAGCACGGGTGTCAGCAAACCCGGCACGGTCATCATCTACGCAGACCGATGCTTGCTGTCCAAAGATTTCATGCTCAAGCACGGGATCATTTTCAAAAAAATCCCCCGCGACATCACCCGGTTTTAAACACCGACAGACTGAGAGAAAGCACACCATGCCCGTCATTTCCATGTTCTACGGCATCATCATCCGGCTGTACTTGCTGGATAACCTGCACCACAACTTGCCGCACATCCATGCCCGGTATGCCGAGTTCGAAGCCTCCCTGGGCATTGGCGATGGCGAGGTGTTGGCCGGTGCGCTGCCACGCAAACAGTTGCGGCTGGTGCAAGCCTGGATTGAGCTGCACCGCGACGAACTGATGGCCGACTGGGAGTTGGCCGCCAGTGGCGAATTGCCCTACAAAATTGACCCCCTGTGAGGACTGCCATGAACTGCGATGTCACCACCGTCAAGCCGCTGAGCGGCCACCGCATTTACGTGGAGCTGGCCGATGGGCGGCGCGGCCTGTTTGACCTCACGCCATATCTGGAGCATGGCGTGTTCCGCGAGCTGAAAGACCCCGCTTATTTCAACCGCGTGGGCATTCAATGGGGTGCTGTGACATGGCCACATGACCAGGACATTGCCCCCGAAACATTGGTGGCGCAATTGACCCCAGCCGACGAGAGCACCTCATGGAACTGAAGGACTACCAGACCCGCGTGTTGACCGATTTGGCCAGCTACCTGGAGGTGCTGGACAACACGCCCAACCTCGCAGAGGCGTTTAACAACTACTGGGCCAGCAAAGGTGTGCGGGTGGGCAACGCAAGCGGGCCGGGCAATCCATTGCCCGGCATGGCACCCTACAAAAACACCGTGCCTGGCGTACCACACATCTGTGCCAAGGTGCCCACAGCAGGCGGCAAAACTTTCATTGCGGTGAATGCGCTCGAAACCGTGTTTACGGCGCTTTCGAGGCGGGCACCCCGGCGGCCAAAGATGGTGGTGTGGCTGGTGCCATCGCTCACCATCCTGGATCAAACGGTGAAAGCCCTGGCCAACCCTGAGCACCCGTACCGCAAACGGCTGAACCAGTTGTTTCGGCACCGCGTGGCGGTGTATGAAAAGCGCGACCTGCTGATGGGCGCTGGCTTTTCGCACGACACGGCGCTGGAGCAACTGTCCATCGTGGTGATGAGCTTTGATTCGCTACGTGCCCGGAATAAGGAAGACCGCAAAATCTTCCAGGAAAACGGCAACTTGGCTTCGTTCCTCCTGCCTGATCACGGAGATACCAGCCACTGGCTTTTGCCCGAACACGATGCATCGGCGCTGATCAACGTGATCCGCCGACTGCGACCCGTGGTGGTGGTGGACGAGAGCCACAACGCCGAAAGTCAGTTATCGGTCGAGATGATGATGAATCTGAACCCAGACTTCATCCTTGACCTGACCGCCACGCCACGTAACAACAGCAACATCATCAGCTATGTGGATGCGCTGGCACTGAAAAAGCAGCACATGGTGAAGCTGCCTGTGATCGTGGCCAACCGCCGCAGCAAGGGGGAGGTGATCGAGTCGGCCTTGATTTTGCGCAGGCAGCTTGAAGACTTGGCAACACAAGAAGAGGCCGCAGGTGGAAAGCACATTCGGCCCATTGTGCTGTTTCAGGCGCAACCGCGCACCGATGACGACAACACCACTTTCGAAAAAATCCGCGACAAGCTGGTGGAACTGAAAATTCCGGCTGAGCAAATCAAGATCAAAACTGCCGACATCAACGAGCTGAAAGGTGTTGACTTGATGAGCCGGGACTGCCCGGTGCGCTTCATCATCACCGTGAACGCCCTCAAGGAGGGCTGGGACTGCCCGTTTGCATACATCCTTGCCTCGCTGGCAGACAAGACATCGGCTGTGGACGTGGAGCAAATTTTGGGTCGGGTTTTGCGCATGCCCCATGTGCAGCAGCACGGCCATGACCTGTTGAACCTGTCGTATGTGTTCACCGCCAGCAACCGTTTCATGGACACGCTTCAAAGTGTGGTGAAAGGTCTGAATCGGGCGGGGTTTTCAGACAAAGACTACCGCGCCATTGAAGCGCCACCAGCAAACGCAGCCACACCCCAAGGGGCAACGGGCAGCATGCAGTTGCCGCTGGGTGATCTGTTCACTGCCCCAGCCGCTGAAACCGAAACGGGGTCAGCCAACGAGTTGGATGTGAGCGGTATTTCGCCCGATTGGGAGACAGCGGCCAAAGAAGCGAGCACGGCGCAAACAGGCGCAGGTGTGAATGTGTCCGGTGACACAGCAACCCAAGCAACACCGGCAGGGGTTGCCTTTGTGGCCGACATCAAAGCCCGAGCACTGGCCGAAAACCAAGCTTTTGAAGAAAAAGCACAAGCCAGTCACGACAGCATTTCACCGGAGTTGGAAGACAAAATGAACCGGCACAAAGTCAAAGACATTTTTCGTGATGAGGCACTGGAACTGTGTCTGCCCCAGTTTTTCATCCAGGTGCAAAACGGGGGCTTCTTCCAAGATGAGCAGCCTCATCAGTTGTTTGAGCGCGAGGAGCTGCTGAAGAATTTCCGCCTCTCACAAGGGGACGCGACGATTTCATTCGAGGATGTGGAAACCGAGGTCTATCGTGTGGACTTGGAGCAGTTGGGTAATGAAAACTATGCCCCACGCGCCTTCAAGCTGGCAGCCAACGACCGCATGAGATTCACAGACTACATACTGGGCTTGTCGCGAGAGGGCCAGGTACTGAACCTCGTGGCTCGCTTGGTTGAACTCGTTGGCAACATGTACCCCATCACCGACCCCGAGCTGAAGAAGTACATCCATCGCGTGGTGAGTGGCATGAGCGCAGAACAGATTCGAGACTGCATCGAACGCGATGTGGCTTACGTCCGAAAAATCAAGCAAAAAATCACCACATTGGCAAACGCCCACGCGCACAAGACATTCATTGACATGCTGGACGTGGATCGCATCACCATCCAGCCAAACTTTTCACTGCCGGAATCGATCACACCCAGCTCCAATGCATCGGCGGTGCCGAAAAGCCTGTATGTCACCGAAGCCGCGATGGGTGACTTCGAGCGCCGAGTGATCAACGACATCGCAAACTTGGACAGTGTGCAGTGGTGGCATCGAAATGGCTCGCGAGGCAAGGGTTTCAGGATCAACGGCTTTCTGAATCACTACCCGGACTTCATCGTGAAGACCAAGATGGGCAAGGTCATTGTGTTGGAGACAAAGGGAGATGACCGCGACAACTCCGACTCGGAACTGAAGTTAAAACTCGGCAAGCTGTGGGCTGCCAAGGCTGGTTCGCGCTACCACTACATGATGGTGTTTGAAAACAACCCCATCGACGGGGCGGAGCGTCTGGCTGATGCAATGACAAAAATTCGGCAGCTGTAACGGATCAGTGTCGAAGGTCGGTATGTCATCTCTGAACTCCATCCCCGCTACCCCCCTCCTCACCATCACCCACCTCACCAAGGTGTATGGCGCGGGTGACAACGCGGTGCATGCGCTGCGCGGCATCGAGCTGGAGCTGCTGCGCGGCGAGGTGGTGGTGTTGCTGGGGCCGTCGGGGTCGGGCAAGTCCACGCTGCTCAACATTCTGGGCGGGCTGGATGCGGCCACGGCGGGCAGTGTGCGTTTCGTGGGCGAAGCCTGTGCCACGCTCGACATCTGCACCCTGTCGGCCACCGAGCTCACGCGCTACCGGCGCGACACGGTGGGCTTTGTGTTCCAGTTCTACAACCTCATTCCCAGCCTGACCGCCCGCGAGAACATCGACGTGGTGGCCGAACTCAGCCCCGGTGCGCTGCCTGCCGACGAGGTGCTGGGCCTGGTGGGGCTGGGGGCGCGGGCCGAGCACTTTCCGTCCGAGCTGTCGGGCGGCGAGCAGCAGCGCGTGGCCATTGCGCGGGCGCTGGTCAAGCGCCCGCCGCTGATGCTGTGCGACGAGCCCACCGGCGCGCTCGATCTGAACACCGGTATCCTGACCTTGCAGGCGCTGCTGGATGCCAACCGGCGCTTTGGCACCACCATGCTCATCGTCACGCACAACGCCGACATTGCCCGCATTGCCGACCGCGTGATCCACTTTGCCGATGGCCGCATCCGCAGCATCACCACCAACCCCGAGCGGCTGGACCCGGCCCAGCTGCACTGGTAGCCAGCAAGGCAACTCCCACCCATGACCCCGCTGCACCGCAAACTGTTCCGTGACCTGTGGCGCATGAAATCGCAGGCGCTGGCCGTGGCGCTGGTGCTGGCCTGCGGCATCGGCATGCTGGTCATGTCGGTGGGCATGCAGGGCTCGCTGGAGCGTGCGCGTGACCGCTACTACCTGAACAACGGCATGGCCGACGTGCAGGCGCAGGCCGTGCGTGCGCCACGCCGCCTGGGCGCAGAGCTGGCCGAGCTGCCCGGCGTGGCCGCGCTGGAGCTGCGTGCCGTGGGCCAGGCCCGCATCAGCCTGCCGTGGGTGACCGAGCCGCTGGCGGCGCAGCTGGTGTCGCTGCCCGACGAAGGCTTGCCCCGCGTCAACCGCCCGCTGCTGGTGGCGGGCCGCTGGCCCGAGCGCCAGGCCCAGGGCGAGGCGCTGGTGAACGAGGCTTTTGCCCAGGCCAACGGCCTGACACCCGGCAGCCACATGGAGGTGGTGGTGCGCGGCCAGCGCCAGCGGCTGCACCTGGTGGGCGTGGCCAATTCGCCCGAGTTTGTGTTTGTGAGCGCGCCGGGCGAGCCGTTTCCGCAGCCCGCCCGCTTCGGTGTGCTGTGGATGCGCCAGGGCCAGCTGGAGCGGGCGCTGGACATGCACGGCGCATTCAACGACGTGGTGCTGACCTTGTCTGACCCCGCGCTGGATGCGCCCGTGCGCCAAGCCCTGCAAGACCGGCTGGCAGCCTACGGCGGCATGGAACCCTTCGGGCGCGACCGCATGGTGTCGGCCCGGTTTCTGACCGAAGAACTGGCCCAGCTGGGCAACATGGCGGCCACGCTGCCGCCCATTTTTCTGGCGGTGGCGGCGTTTTTGCTGAACGTGACGCTGTCGCGGCTGGTGGCCACCGAGCGGGCCAACATCGGCCTGCTGAAAGCCTTTGGCCACAGCAACGGGGCCGTGGCCCGCCACTACGCGGGCATGGCGCTGCTGCTGGGCGGCATGGGGCTGGTGCTGGGCATGGCGCTGGGCCATGTGTTTGGGGAATGGATGTCCAGCATCTACCGCGCCGTGTACCGCCTGCCCGCGCTGCCGTTCCAGACCGATGCCGCCACCTGGGCGCTGGCACTGGGCGTGGGGCTGGCCGCCGCGCTGGCGGGTGCCCTGTCAGCCGTGGCGCAAGCCGTGCGGCTCACCCCCGCCGCCGCGCTGGCCCCGCCCTCGCCTCCGCACTTTGGGGGTGGTGGGCAACGTGGCGGCACCTCATGGCTGGGCCAGCTCGACCCGCTCACCCGCATCATCATCCGGCGGGTGGTGAGTGCGCCCCGGCGCTCGCTCAGCACGCTGGCGGGGGTGGCACTGGCGCTGTCGGTGCTGGTGGTGTCGCAGCACTTTCCGGCGGGCATCGAGAAGTTTTTGCAGGTCACGTTCCGCGTGGCCAAAACGCAGGATGCCACCGTCACCCTCACCGAAGCCGGTGGCCCCATGGCCCTGCA
>CALMMY010000145.1 GCA_937868695.1 uncultured Comamonadaceae bacterium | reverse complement strand
TGCTGATGGCGGGCATGCTGACTGTGATTGGCCGCCAGCACGGTGCCTTGCAGACCCTGGCCACCACCGATGCCCTCACCGGGCTGATGAACCGCCGCGAGATCATGGTCACGGGCGAGGAGGAAGTGGCACGCGCCGTGCGCTACCACACCCCCTTGTCTCTGATGATGCTGGACATCGACCACTTCAAGCGCGTGAACGACACCTGGGGCCACCCGACCGGAGACCGGGCCATCCAGGCCCTGGCACAAGCCATGCTATCGGTGGTGAGGGAGCCCGATGTGGTGGGCCGGTATGGCGGCGAAGAGTTTCTGATTCTGCTGCCCCACACCGATGCCCAGGCGGTCAACACGGTGGCCGAGCGCCTGCGTGCCCTGGTAGAAAGCAACACTCAGGTGTTGAGCGATCAGGGTGAAACCGTCCGCTTCACCGTCAGCATCGGGGTGGCCACACAAACCGACAAGGCAGAATCACTGGCCCGCCTGATTGCGCTGGCCGACAATGCCCTGTACCAAGCCAAGGCCGAAGGCCGCAACCGCGTCATTGCAGGGGTGGCATGAGTTTTGGCCACACGGGCTGACAGCTTTCGTTGCTTTGGCCATTCCGGTTTCATTTCACCCCTGACCCCATGCTTGCCAACCTCATCAACAACATCGCCTTTCTGATTGCCCTGGTGGCAGCGGGGCAGATTGTTGTTTCGCGGGAGTACGCCAATCCGCTGTACCGGCACATTCTGCTGGGCTTGCTGTTTGGCGGGGTGGCGCTGCTGGGCATGGTCAATCCGGTGCATTTTTCGCCGGGGGTGCTGTTTGATGGCCGCTCGATTGTGCTGGCCGTGGCCGGTGTGGTGGGCGGCGGTGTGGTGGCCGCCATTGCGGCGGCGGTGGCGGCGCTGTACCGCTACCAGCTGGGCGGCAGCGGGGCGGTGGTGGGCATTACCGTGGTGGTGCTGTCGGCCTTGCTCGGTGTGCTGGCGCGGCAATGGTGGCTGCGGCGCGCACATGTGCCCAGGCTGATCGACTACTTCCTGCTGGGCGTGGTGGTGCAGCTGATGCAGTTGACCGCGTTCACGCAAATTCCCAACCGGGCCGGTTACCCCTTTATTGAGCGGGCCTGGTGGGTGTTGCTGGTTTTTTACCCGCTGGCCACCACGCTGCTGTGCATGATGTTCCGCAATGTCGAGCAGCAGCGGATGGACAAGCAGGCCCTGCAAAAGGAGCAGGATGCACGCACGGCGCTGGAGCATGCGAATTTGCAGCGGTTTCATGCCTACTTTGACCAGTCGATCATCGGTCTGGCCATCACCACCCTGGACAAGGGCTGGATCGAGGTGAACGCCGCAATGTGCGCCACGCTGGGCTACCCGCGCGATGAGCTTCTGGGCTTGTCATGGACAGAGCTGACGCATCCGGATGATCTGGAGGCCGACCTGACCCAGTTTCATCGCATGCTGGATGGCGAGATCGCCAGCTACGAGATGGACAAACGCTTCATCCACCGCGATGGCCATGTGGTGTACACACGCCTGGCCATCAGCCATGTGCGCAAACCCGATGGCAGCGTCGATTACATCGTGGCGATGGTGATGGACATCAGCGAGCGGCGGCTGGCCGAGCAGCAGCTGGAAACCGAGCGCACACACCTGCGCACCCTGGTCAACACCATCCCCGACCTGATCTGGCTGAAAGATGCCCACGGCACCTACCTGTCGTGCAACCCGGAGTTCGAACGGTTTTTTGGTGCGGCTGAGCGCGACATTGTGGGCAAAACCGACTACGACTTTGTGCCCAAGGAGCTGGCCGATTCTTTCCGCCACCACGATCGCGCCGCGATGGCCGCTGGCGGCCCGACCCGCAACGAGGAGTGGATCACCTATGCCAGCGATGGCCGCCACGTTTTCCTGGAGACCACCAAGGTGCCCATGCGCACCCCGGATGGCCAGCTGGTGGGTGTGCTGGGCATTGGCCACGACATCAGCGAGCGCAAGGCGCACCAGAAGCAACTGGAGCACATGGCCCATTTCGACCTGCTGACGGGCTTGCCCAACCGGGTTTTGCTGGCCGACCGGCTGCAACTGGCCCTGGCGCAGGCCGTGCGCCGCCAGTCCAAGCTGGCCGTGGCCTATATCGATCTGGATGGCTTCAAAGCCATCAACGACCAGTTTGGCCACGCGGCGGGCGACCACCTGCTGACCGTGCTGGCTGGCCACATGAAGCGTGCCTTGCGCAAGGGCGACACGCTGGCGCGGCTGGGCGGAGATGAATTTGTGGCCATTCTGCTGGACTTGCCCAGTGTCGATGCGTCGGCCCCCATGCTGACGCGCCTGCTGGCCGCAGCCGGGGAGGCGGTGTACCAGAACGGCCAGGCATTGCATGTGTCCGCCAGTGTGGGGGTGACTTTTTACCCGCAGGCCGAAGAAATGGATGCCGACCAACTGCTGCGCCAGGCCGACCAGGCCATGTACCAGGCCAAGCAGATGGGCAAAAACCGCTACCGCATTTTTGATGCCGAGCACGACCGCAGCGTGCGCGGTCACCATGAAAGCCTGGAGCGCATCAGGCAGGCCCTGGCTGCACGGGAGTTTGTGCTGTTTTACCAGCCCAAGGTCAACATGCGCACAGGCGCGGTCATGGGGGCCGAGGCCTTGATCCGCTGGCAGCACCCGGAGCGCGGCCTGCTGGCACCCGCCGATTTTCTGCCGCTGATAGCCGACCATCCGCTGGCCATCCAATTGGGCGAATGGGTGCTGGACACTGCCATGAACCAGATTGCCGCGTGGAGAGCGGACGGCCTGTTCTGGCAGGTGAGTGTCAATGTCGATGCCATCCAGCTGGAGCAAGCTGTTTTTGTCGATCGTTTGCGCCAGCAACTGGCCGCCCACCCCGCGCTGGTGGCCGGAGACCTGGAGCTGGAGGTGCTGGAAACCAGCGCACTCAACGACATTGCCAAGGTTTCCAGCGTCATGCTGGCCTGCCGCGCGATGGGGGTGGGCTTCGCACTCGATGATTTTGGTACCGGCTATTCCTCCTTGACCTACCTGAAGCGCCTGCCCGTGGAGGTGCTGAAAATTGACCAGAGCTTTGTGCGCGACATGCTGGACAACCCCGATGACCTGTCCATTCTGGACGGGGTGCTGGGTCTTTCCAGAGCGTTTCAGCGCAAGGTGATTGCCGAGGGGGTCGAAACCCTGGCGCACGGCCAGATGCTGTTGCGCCTGGGCTGCGA
This sequence comes from uncultured Comamonadaceae bacterium, assembly GCA_937868695.1. Taxonomy (GTDB): domain Bacteria; phylum Pseudomonadota; class Gammaproteobacteria; order Burkholderiales; family Burkholderiaceae_C; genus UBA2334. The sequence goes on along the minus strand of CALMMY010000145.1, from coordinate 1,640 downwards.
ACTGGCCCAGGGCTACGCCATTGCCCGCCCCATGCCCGCCGAGGCCGTGCCGGGTTGGCTGGCCACCTGGCGGCCCGATCCGTCCTGGCTGAACCAGGCACCGATCAGCCGCGATGACCTGCCGATTCTGTTTGCCTCGGTCGAGCACCGGGTCTGGATCAATCAGGTGGTGAACTTTGTGCAGGGTGAGGGCCATGCGCCACCTGTGCTGCACCACGACCAGTGCCGCCTCGGCCAATGGATGAAGGCCGGGGGGGCACATGGGCAAAGAGAACCAGTTGGCAATGGAAACCCTGTCGCCATTGCACACCGAAATCCATGCGCTGGCGGGTGAGCTGATCCGTTTGAAGCAAACCGGCCAGGCGGAGGCGGCCCTGGCGCGGGTGGACGAGCTGCATGGTTTGCGCGATCGGGTGCTGTTGCAGCTGGCGGCCAGGCTGGCTTCGGGGTGATGGGGACAAAATGCGGATTTTTGCTCACTCAACCACCATGACCACAGACGTTCGCATTGCCGGTGTCGGCATGACCGCTTTTGCCAAACCCGGCGCACACCCGCCATACCCCGACATGGCCGCCGCCGCCGTGCATGCCGCGCTGGCCGATGCCGGTCTGGCCTACACCGACATGCAGCAGGCCTATGTGGGCTATGTGTATGGCGACTCCACCGCCGGCCAGCGGGCGCTGTACGGCGTGGGCATGAGCGGCATTCCCATCTTCAACGTCAACAACAACTGCGCCACCGGCTCCACCGCGCTGTTTCTGGCCCGCCAGGCGGTGGCCAGCGGTATGGCCGACTGCGTGCTGGCGCTGGGCTTCGAGCACATGAACCCCGGTGCCCTGGGCGCGGTGTTCACCGACCGGCCTTCGCCCTTCGACCCCTTTGATGCCGCCACCGCCGAGCTGGTGGGCCGCAGCGACATCCCGCTGGCGCTGCGCTACTTCGGCGGCGCGGGGCTGGCGCACATGCAGCAGTACGGCACGCCGCTGCACACGTTTGCCGCCATCCGCGCCAAGGCCAGCCGCCACGCGGCCCACAACCCGCTGGCCCTGCTGCGCAAACCGCTCACCACCGAAGACGTGATGGCCGCGCCCATGCTGTGGGAGGGCGTGATGACCCGCCTGATGGCCTGCCCGCCCACTTGTGGTGCAGCGGCAGCGGTGGTGTGCTCCGACCGCTTTGCCCGCCAGCACGGTTTGGGTGCGGGTGTGCGCATCCGCGCCCAGGCCATGACCACCGACACCGCTGCCACTTTTGAGGCGCGTGACATGCGCGAGGTGGTGGGTTTTTCCATGGCCCGCGAGGCCGCCCGCCAGGTGTACGAGCAGGCTGGTATTGGCCCGCAGGAGCTGGATGTGGTGGAGCTGCACGACTGTTTTGCCCACAACGAGCTGCTGAGCTACGAGGCCCTGGGCCTGTGTGCCCTGGGCGGGGCCGAGCGGTTTGTGGCCGATGGCGACAACACCTATGGCGGCCAGATCGTCACCAACCCGTCGGGCGGGCTGCTGAGCAAAGGGCACCCTTTGGGTGCAACCGGGTTGGCGCAATGCACCGAATTGGTTCAGCAGCTGCGCGGCCAGGCCGGGCCGCGCCAGGTGGAAGGTGCCCGGCTGGGTTTGCAGCACAACCTGGGGCTGGGCGG
>CALMMY010000144.1 GCA_937868695.1 uncultured Comamonadaceae bacterium | reverse complement strand
AAAGTGGGCAGCGAAACCATTGCCTCCGACAAGTTCTACGACAGCTTTTTCGAGCTGGTGCGCAAATACCTGGCAGACGATTCGGCCAAGGCGGAATGAGGCTTCACCTGCCGGGGTCTGCACACCCAGGCGGCGGGCGGCAGTGACAGGTGGCAGGCATATACTCTGGTATCGACCAACCACAGGGGCCGCTATGTCGCACACCGCCAAACTCTTTTTGAATGGCCGCAGCCAGGCTGTCCGGCTGCCCGCCAGCTACCGCTTTGAGGGTACCGAGGTGTTCATCCACCGGGATCCAGCCACGGGTGACGTGATTCTGTCGGGTAAGCCCACGTCGTGGGATGGCTTTGTGACCGCTGCACAGGCCGCCGCGCAAGCTGCTGCCGCCTCAGATGATTTTCTGAGCCCCGCCGAACGGCATTCGGTCGATGCCGAGCGCGACCCCTTCGCTGACCCACACTGACACGGCACTTGCACCCAAGCCCGACACGTTCGCCATGCCACGCTATCTGCTCGACACCAACACGGTCAGCCACCTCATCAAGGCCCATCCCCACGCCACGCCACGGCTGCTGGCCGTGCCCATGCGCAGCGTGTGCATATCGGCCATCACCGCCGGAGAGCTGGCGTTTGGTCTGGCCAGAAGGCCGCAGGCCACCGCGCTGAAGCAGGCCGTGGATGCGTTTTTGCGCCGGGTGGACGTGCTGCCGTGGGATGCGGACGTGGCTGCCACTTACGGCCCGCTGCGTGCCCGGCTGCAAGCCAGCGGTACCCCGCTGGCGGCGCTGGATACCCAGATTGCCGCCCATGCCCTGCACATTCAGGCCACGCTGGTCACCAATGACCAGGCATTTCGGCAAGTGCCGGAGCTGGTGCTGGAAGACTGGACGGTGCCTGACCGTTGAACGCCGTCAGGCCGCCACCACCGCCTGGGTCTGCACGCCCAGGCCCTGCACGCCCAGGCGCATGGTCTGGCCGGGTTGCAGGTAGATGGGCGGCTTGTGGCCCATGCCCACGCCGGGCGGGGTGCCGGTGCTGATGATGTCGCCGGGTTGCAGGCTCATGAAGCGGCTGAGGTAGCTGATGAGGAAGGCCACGCCGTACACCATCGTGGCGGTGCTGCCGTTCTGGCGGCGCTGGCCGTCCACCTCCAGCCACAGCGACAGCGCCTGCGGGTCGGGCACCTCGTCGGCAGTCACCAGCCAGGGGCCGATGGGGCCGAAGGTGTCGCAGCCCTTGCCCTTGTCCCAGGTGCCGCCGCGCTCCAGCTGGTAGGCGCGCTCGGACACGTCGTTGACCACGCAGTAGCCCGCCACATGCGCCATGGCATCGGCTTCGGCGATGTAGCGCCCGCCCTGGCCGATGACCACGCCCAGCTCCACCTCCCAGTCGGTCTTGAGCGAGCCGCGCGGAATCTGCACCGCGTCGTCGGGGCCGCAGATGGCGCTGGTCCATTTGCTGAACACCACCGGCTCGGGCGGCACGGCCATGCCCGCTTCGGCGGCATGGTCGGCGTAGTTCAGGCCGATGCAGATGAACTTGCCCACCTGGCCCACACACGGCCCCAGCCGCAGATCCTGCTGCGGCACACCTGGCACCAGCGGCAGGCTGTTCAGGTCCAGGCCACGCAGGCTGGCCAGGCTGGCGGGCAGCAGGGCCGCTCCGGCCACGTCGGGCAGCAGGGCCGAGAGGTCGCGCACGCGGCCATCTGCATCCAGCACACCGGGTTTTTCCTGGCCGACAGGGCCGTAACGCAAGAGTTTCATGGTGATTTCCTTGTAGCTGACTGTGCTTATCCATCGAGCGGTAAAGGCATTTTTTATTCTAAAAAATGATGCCTAATTTGATAGCAATGCCATTCCATCAATGAGCTGTGCCAAGCGTTCATGGTTGATTTTGGTTTCGTACTTCACGGGCACACCCTGCGCCTTCAGTGCCTCGAAAAAACGCCGGGCACTTTGAATCTTCCACCGCTCGCGTTCGGGCACTTCGGCCAAGGTGTCATAGCCCTTGGTTTCCACCACCAGATACAGCGCCTCGGGCGTGCCGTTCTGGTGGATGACGTAGCCAAAGTCCGGGTTGTACTTGCCTGCCGGGGTAGGAATGTTGATTTTGGGCAGTTTGGCAAACACCGTGATGCCGTTGTGCTGCGACTCATCCACCGTGTCGCGCTCAATCTGACTGTCCACTGGCATCACCCGGTCGGTGTAAAGCGACTTGGCCTGCACAGCCGGGTTGCCCATCAGGTGGGCCTCCTTGCCGCACAAGGCCAGTGGAATGGTTTTGAGCAGGGTGCCGGTGTTGTCGGTCAGGGCGGTTTTGACGCGCACCTCGCGCAGGTCGTAGCTCACACGGTTGACCAGCAGCTCATGCACACAACGCAAAATCAGATCGCGCAGGGTGGCGAGGGCGCGGTTCTCGTTGTGCCGGATTTGTGCAAATTTGTCCGGCGGCATCTGGGCCAGGATGCCGCTGATGGTGTGGATGCTCAGCCGAGTCTGGTTGGCCAGTTCACGCACAAACGCCTGCACACTCAACACCGAGTGCGGCGCTACCGTGTAGCTGCTTTGTGTGCTGCGCACCTCGTGCAGGTTTTGCACATCGGTGGTGCGCGTGATCTGGATGGACAACGGGCGCACATCAAAGCTCTGTGCAATGCGTTGCAGCACGTTGCGGATAAGCACCGCAGTGTCCAACTCATAGCGCAGCACGGCATCGCGGTTCAGGTTCTCCCACAGGTGGCGAAACTGCTGGTAATTGGCCGGGTGGATGGTGAGTGTGGGCTTGGCCTTGTCTTGCTTGGTTTTGACTTGGCCCGCACCGTCGTAGTACGCATCCAAGTATTCCAACATGGCCTTGACGTTGTTTGCCTCCAACCCTGGCACACCCTTCAACACGGTCTCAATGGTTGTGCGTTGAGATTTAAATTGATCGGCATTCGGCTGGAGGCTGAGCGCACCTGTTGCCATATCAAGCACCCCCGCGCCACATTGGGCCAAGGCAGTGAGTAATGCCACCGTAACAAACGGGTTGGTACTGATACCGCTGGCAGTCAATGCGTCTTGATTCAACACCCTCGCCACCCGCTTGACGCTGTGTTGGGCAATTTCATTCTGGATGGCGGCCACAAAGTCACCCTCGCTGGCGGGCACCACTACGGTCAGGTCGTTGATGTCGTCAAACGCAGCATCGTCGGCTTGCACACGCTCCAGTTGCTGGTTCACCGCCAGGCGCAGGCCACGGCCAATCTGTTGCAGCTTGGTGATTTTGGAGTTGCTGGGGGCCAGCTTGCACAGCGTGAACACGTTGGGGTTGTCCCAGCCCTCTTGCAGCGCCCACATCGAGAAGATGAAGCGCAAATCGGTGTCAAACGACAGCAGCTTTTCTTTCTCTTGCAAAATCAGTTTGATCGCCTCTTCCTCGCCCTTTTCGCTGTGCGAGCGGGCAAAGTAGCCCTTGTGTACCTTGCCAATCTCAGCCTGCGTGCGCTCCAGATAGGCGCGGTAGCCCACGTCCAGCCCCGGCTTGTCCAGCGTCAGCGCCAGGTGGTGGCGGTAATGGCGCTCAAACGCAGCCCTCACCACAGGCTCTGCCGCCACTTTGCCCTTGGCCGCCCCGCCTTCGGGCAAATACTTGCCCACCGCATCAATAAAAAACAGCGTCAGAGACTTGATGCCGCGCCTGAACAGGTCTTCCTCCCGCTCAAAGTGGTTCACCACGGCCCGCTCAATGATCAGCGACTGCATCTCGTCGGCCAGCATGCCGTAGGCCGTGGGCTCGCCCAGCGGCAGAGAAAAACCATTGGTGAACAGCACTTCTTTGCTGGTCACTGCCTCCACCACATGCCCACCCAAAAACGCCAGCCCCGTTTGCAGGCCCAGGTTGTCTTTGGCCCGCAGGCTGGCGCTGGCCGCTTTGCCTGCGGTGGTTTGGTAGCCCACGCGGGCGGTGCGCTCTTTGGCGCTGCCCGTCACCTCATGCAGGCACAGCACCTGCGCGGCATCGTGCCCAGCGCCCACGGTGTCCACCGTGATGCCCTTGACCAGCCGCTGGCGAAACGCCTCCAAGCTGTCCAGCGTGTAAATCAGGTTGCGGTACTCATCTTTTTTGAACGTGGCCCCAAACCGAATGGTCAGCAGCGGATTGAACTTGGCCAGGTACTCCTGCACCACTTTGCCCTCAAAGCGGTGCGGCTCGTCAATGATCAGCACGGGCCGAATGTGGGCCAGTGCCTCCATGTAGCTTTTGGCACGGCCAAACAGGTTGGCCTCCACGCCGCGCTTGTTAATGAGCTTGCTGTCCCCCGCAAACGACTGGTAGGTGGACACCATCACCGACAGCCCCAGGTTGGCCGAATGAATGAAACCCTTCACCGTTTTGTCGGAGTAATTGACGACGTTGATTTTCTGGTTGTCGTACTCGCGGGCAAAAAACGCCGCCGTGGTTTGCAGGCTTTTGAGCGTGCCCTGGCGGATGGCGTTGCTGGGCACCAGCACAATGAACTTGGACAGCCGGTGCTGCTGGTGCAGCTTGTGGATGGTTTCAATGAAGGTGAAGGTTTTGCCCGTGCCGGTTTCCATCAGCACATCCACATTCAATGCCGGGGTCAGGCTGGAGGCCACCTGCACCGGCCCCGTGGTCACGCCATTGGCCGCACGCACCCGTGCAATGTTGACCTTGAGCGTGGCATGCGCCTCCGCCTGCGAAAAAGTGGGGTTGGCCTGCACATCGGCGGGCGGCGCAAACCGCACATCGGCCAGCACATCGGCAATGGAGCGCACCGCCTGCGCCTGGTGTTCCAGGCGGGCGTATTGGAATTGGGGTTGCGCCATGTTCAACCCCGCAGCCGCAGTTTGTCTTCAGAAAA
>CALMMY010000143.1 GCA_937868695.1 uncultured Comamonadaceae bacterium | reverse complement strand
AGGGTGCGCACCACCAGCACATGCGGGTTGGGGCAGGTGATGCCGGTGGTGCGGGCCAGGGCGTGTCCGGCCAGGGCGGTGCGCAGGGCATCCAGCAGATGGTCGCGGCGCTGCACGCTCATGGCTGTGCCGCAGGCCAGCAGCAGCGTGCCCATGCAGCGGTGGCCGGCCAGGCCCAGGGGAGAGTTCAGCAGCCGCTGGTCGCTGGCTTGCAGGTGGCCTTCTTCCAGCCAGTGGCCGGGCCAGTGGATGCGCTGGTGCAGCAGGCCGGGTGGCTGGTCATGCGCTGGTTGGCCCTGGGCGGCTGCGCCATGCTGTTGGCTGCCGTCAAACGCCAGGCCGGTGGCGGGCAGGCCCAGGGCGGTCACGTCCCAGGCCAGCAGTTCGGCATCGGGGGCCAGTTGCAGCGTGGTGTGGTTGAGGGCGTGGCAGCCGGGGTAGGCAATGGTTTCCAGCGGCAGCCATTCCAGCCGGGCACCGGCTTGCAGGTTCAGGCTCACCCGCTGCGTGGCCGGTGCGCTGGCCGATCTGTAAAAGCGCGTGGCTCCGGGGGTGCTGATGAGTGCGTGTGCGCCGGGTTGTACCTGCACATCCACTTCCAAGGTGTCGCCTTCCACCAGGCCGCCGGGCGGATGCACCAGCACGCTGTGGCAGATGCCGTCGCCCTCGGGGTACAGGCTTTTGAGCACGCGCAGCGGGCCATCGTGCGAAAAGCGCAGCAGGGTGCGGGCATCTTGCAGCCTGTAGTCCAGGCTCAGTCGGGCATTCCAGGGCATGAAGGAAAAAGAGGGGTCAGCGCTGCCAGAAGTTGCGGTGGGTGTCCACCAGGGCATCGGCCAGCTCGGCCACCGGGCCGGTGATGCGCACGGGTTTCTGGCCGCGTGCCATCACTTCGCGGCAGGGCAGGCTGAGGGTGGGGTTTTCTGCGTGGTTGCCGGTCAGGGCCAGCAGGGCTTCTTCGCTCGCCCCATACACGATGTGCCCGATGTTGGCCCAGTAGATGGTGCCGGTACACATGGCGCAGGGCTCGAAGGTGGTGACCAGCGTGCATTGCCACAGGTAGCTGGCCGGGTAGTTGAGCGACACGGTGCGGGCCAGCGTGGCCTCGGCGTGGTGAACGGTGTCGATGTTGCCCTGCTCGGCCAGCACGGTTTCGCCGTCCGGGGCCACCAGCAAGGCCCCGAAAGGGTGGCGGCCCAGCGACATGGCCCGCCGCGCCACTTCGTCGGCACGCAGCAGGTGCCTGCGGATCTGGTCAGCGGTGAGTGGGGGCGGGCTGGCGGGTGACTGGCTCATGGGATGCCCAGATTCACTCGCCGTGCGAGCCCCGGTGTGCCCAGGCGGTGGTGTGCTTTTCGACATAGCTGAACAATTCGTACATCGCCATCGCCATCGCCCCGATGGTCACCAGCCCGGCAAAGGCCAGCGGCAGGCGCTGCTGGCTGCCAGCGGTTTGCATCAGGTAGCCGATACCGGAGTCACCGGCTGTCATTTCGGCCAGCACGGTGCCCACAAAGGCCAGGGTGATGGCCACTTTCAGCGAGCCGTAGAAGAAGGGCATGCAGCGTGGCAGGCCCACTTTGGTCAGCACGTCCCAGCGCTTGGCACCCAGCACGCGCAGCACGTCTTCCAGCTCGGGCTCCAGCGTGGCCAGGCCGGTGGCGATGTTGACGGTGATGGGGAAAAAGCTGATGAGAAAGGCCGTGAGGATGGCGGGTGTGACCCCGATGCCGAACCACACAATCAGAATGGGCACGATGGCCGCCTTGGGCACGGCGTTGAAAGCCGTCATCAGCGGGTACACGGCGGCGTAAGCCATTTTGCTGCTGCCAATCAGAAAGCCCAGCAGCACGCCCACCACAATGGCGATGCCAAAGCCCGCCATCGTGACCCAGAAGGTTTTGAACGCCGCCTGCAACAGCGGGCCGCCAAACTCGCCAAATTCGTTGGCAATCTGGGTGGGGGCCGGAAAAATGTAATCGGGAATGCTGAACGCCCGCACCACCACTTCCCACAGCACCAGAATGATGATCAGCAGCCCCCAGGGGGCCAGGGCTTCTTTTTGTCGCTTGTTCATGTCGGAGCTTCCTGCTGTGTTACTGGTTGATGGCCGCGCCGGTTTTGCGCATGGCTCCGATGTGGCCGCGCAGCTCGTGCACGATGTCGGTGAATTCAGGCGTGTAGGTCACTTCCAGATCACGGGGGCGGGGCAGGTCGATGTGGCGCTTGACCACAAAGCGGCCCGGCCCCTTGCTCATCACGTACACCGTGTCGGCCAGAAACACGCTTTCGCGCAGGTCGTGCGTCACGAGGATGACGTTGAATTTCTGGGCCGCCTGCAAATCGCGCAAGGTACACCACAGCTCTTCGCGGGTGAAGGCATCGAGTGCGCCAAAGGGTTCATCCAGCAGCAACATCTTGGGCTCGTGGATCAGGGCGCGGCAGATGCTGGCCCGCTGCTGCATGCCGCCTGAAAGCTGCCACGGAAACTTTTTCTCCATGCCGCCCAGGCCCACGCTGGCCAGCAGCTTGCTGGCGCGTTCTTCGTACTCTTTGCGCTTCTGTTTGAACTGGCTGCGGTGGGGTTCCACAATTTCCAGCGGCAGCAGCACGTTGTCGAGCGTGGTGCGCCACGGCAGCAAAGACGGGGCCTGAAACGCCATGCCCGAAATTTTGAGTGGGCCGGTTACTGGCTGGCCATCCACATGGATGCTGCCCTTGCTGGGCCGTTTC
>CALMMY010000142.1 GCA_937868695.1 uncultured Comamonadaceae bacterium | reverse complement strand
CTCTGCTCGCAGCGTGCGGAGGACGGCTCACCCCTTGAACGGGCGCAGAGCGAAGCAATGCCCCTGAACGGGCGCAGCGTGAAGCAACGCCCCTGAACGGGCGCAGCGTGAAGCAACGCCCTTGAACGGGCGCAGCGTGAAGCAATGCCCCCTGCCGCTGTCAACTTGAGAATGGCTGCCGGTACGCCGACCTTACCCGGCCTGCTCCACCAGCTCCTTCAACCGCCCCCACACCGGCTGGAACAGCGCCGCGTCCATCACCTTCACATCGCGCATCAGTGGCACAAAATCCATGTGCGCCAGCACGTCGCGCTCCAGGTCGATGCCGGGGGCAATCTCGATCAGCTCCAGCCCGGCCGAGCGCAGGCGGAACACCGCGCGCTCGGTGATGTAGAGCACCGGCTGCTTCACGCTGGCGGCGTAGCGGCCCGAGAACGTGACCTGCTCCACATGGTGGATGAACTTGCGGCTGCTGCCCTCCTGCACGATGCGCAGCCGACCGTCTTCCACCGCCACCTGCAAGCCCCCGGCGGTGAAGGTGCCCAGAAACGCCACCTTTTTCGCGTTTTGCGTGATGTTGATGAAGCCGCCGCAGCCCACGGCCCGCCCGCCGAATTTGCTGACGTTGACGTTGCCCTGTGCATCGGCCTGGGCCAGACCCAGGTAGGCAATGTCGATGCCGCCGCCGTCGTAAAAGTCGAACTGCGCCGAGTGCTCGACGATCACCTCGGGGTTGACCGAATGGCCGAACTCGAAGCCCCCGGCAGGCACACCGCCGATGGGGCCGGTCTCCAGTGTCAGCGTCAGCTGGTCGGCCACGCCTTCTTCGGCGGCCACCGCCGCCACGCCCTCGGGCATGCCGATGCCGAGGTTCAGCACATCGCCCGGTTGCAGGTAGATGGCGGCGCGGCGGGCAATCACCTTGCGCTCGTCCAGCGGCAGGGCGGCGATCTGGCTGGTGGGCACCTTCAGGTCGCCGGTGAGCGCGGGGTTGAAATGGGCCTTTTCCGACTGGGTGTGGTGCTCGGGCCGGGCCACAAACGCGTAGTCGATCAGCACGCCCGGCACCTTGATCTGTTTGGGGTGCAACGTGCCCGCTTTGGCCACCTGTTCCACCTGGGCAATGACGATGCCGCCGCAGGCGCGGGCGGCCTGGGCAATGGCCAGCGGGTCGGTCATCACGCCTTCGCGCTCCAGCGTGAGGTTGCCGCGCTCGTCGATGGTGGTGCCACGGATCAGCGCCACGTTGACGTGCGGCGGCTTGAAGTACAGGTATTCCTCGCCGTCCAGGTGGCGCACTTCCACCAGGTCTTCGCTGGCGCGGGCATTCACCTTGCCGCCTTCCAGCCGAGGATCCACAAACGTGCCCAGCCCCACCTTGGTGAACACGCCGCCGTGCCTGCCCGCCAGCTGGCGCGGCATGGTGGCCAGCACGCCCTGCGGCCAGTTGTAGGCCTCCACCTGGTTGTTGCGCACCAGCTCGGCCAGCCTGGGGCCGCCCACGCCGTAGTGCGCGGCCACGATCCGCTTGGTCATGCCCTCGTGCGCAAAATGGGCCATGCCCTTGTCCTTGAAATTGCCCTGGCCCACGGGGGTGTAGAAGCTCAGGTCGCGCGGGTGGCCGGTGGCCAGAAAAGCCTTTTCCAGCTCGACCAGCGCACCTTCGGCCAGGCCCGCCAGCATCATGCCGGTGGTGTAGAGGGTGTCGCCGTCTTTGACCAGTGCGGGAACGTCGGATGCGTCGATGAAGCGGACCATGTACGTGCCTTTTTGATGATGTGAAATAACTATTTGCACGCAGTTTAGGGGCCGCTGCACCGGCAGGCTTTGACATGGCGCAGACATTGCGTCTGGCCATGCGGCCAACCGCACCCGGCGGTGCTTCGCATGGATGCAGAACTAATTTCAGAAATATCGGTAGTTACCCCAGTTGCCGGGCTATAATTGCGGGCTGCGCTGAAAACGCAGATTTGTGCATCTACCTCACACTTCAGGCTTCTGACGCAAACCAGCAAATCACTTTGCAGTTTGTGTGGCACTTCAAACACCCGGCTGCTCGCCAAAGAGCGGTGGGCTAGCCAGATCAGAACTACAGCCAATCGCTTGCCATGCAGCACCGCTCCTCGCGGGTCTGACACTGCTGATGCGATGTTCGTTGGGTGGTTGATGTTTTTTGAACCACGAACGAAGCACCGGCGGTCCGCCTGAACGCTCCAAGCCATTCGCGCTTGAGTCGCGTATTCCTTTCAGTTGATTTCTGAAGGGCCCCATTTCGGACCTCCATCCGCTTTTTTCGGATGTTGTGCGCTTTTGCCGCACAGGAAATTTGAACATGAACGACGTTAATTTTGTCGGTGGCTCCGTGCTGCCTGAATCCGCCTCCGCCGAGCACATCATCACCGCCGCTGGCGAAGTGATGACCGATGTGCAACTGCTCGACGAGCTGCATGTGCTGGCCCACCCCGACATGGCTGCCGCCATGGAAGAACCCGCCAAACCCAACGGTTTCGAGCTGCTGGGCCTGGCTCCCGAGCTGGTGCAGGCCGTGGCCGACATGGGCTACACCGACCCCACCGCCGTGCAGAACAAGGCCATCCCCATGGCCCTGAACACCGGCACCGGCAGCTATGCCGACCTGATGGTTTCCAGCCAGACCGGCAGCGGCAAAACCGCCGCTTTCCTGCTGCCCGTGCTGCACACCCTGCTGAAAATGCAGGAAGCCGAAGCCCAGGCCGAAAAAGACGCTTTCGAGCAAGCCTGTGCCGTTGCCATCGCCAAGGGCGAACCCGCTCCCAAACGCGCCAAGCGCAAAGACCCCACCAACCCCCGCAACTTCAAGCCCGCCGTGCCCGGCGCACTGGTGGTCTGCCCCACCCGTGAACTGGCCCAACAGGTGGCCAACGACGGCATCGACCTCGTGCGCCACTGCCGTGGCCTGCGCATTGCCAACGTGGTGGGCGGCATGCCCTACCAGTTGCAAGTGGCCAAGCTGCAAAACGCCAACCTGGTGGTTGCCACCCCTGGCCGCCTGCTCGACCTGCAACGCAGCGGCCAGATCAAGCTGGACGAAGTCAAGTTCCTGGTGATGGACGAAGCCGACCGCATGCTCGACCTCGGCTTTGCCGACGACCTGGCCGAAATCCACCAGCTGACCAGCCAGCGCCAGCAGACCATGATGTTCAGCGCCACGTTTGCCCCCCGCATTCAGCAGCTTGCCCTGCGCGTGATGCACGACAACGGTGCCAACGTGAAGAAGGTGCAGATCGACACCCCCCAGGAAAAGCACGCCAACATCACGCAAAGCCTGTTCTGGGCCGACAACCCCCAGCACAAGCGCCAGCTGCTCGACCACTGGCTGCGCGACACCACCATCAACCAGGCCATCGTGTTTGCCAGCACCCAGATCGAGTGCGACGAACTGGCCACCGACCTGCAACAGGCCAACTTCTCCGCTGTGGCCCTGCACGGTGCCCTGAGCCAGGGCATGCGCAACCGCCGCCTGGATGCGCTGCGCGATGGTCGCGTGCAAATTCTGGTGGCCACCGACGTGGCCGCCCGTGGCATTGACGTGCCCACCATCACCCACGTGTTCAACTTCGGTCTGCCCATGAAGGCTGAGGACTACACCCACCGCATTGGCCGCACAGGCCGTGCCGGTCGCGATGGCCTGGCTGTGACCTTTGCCGAATTCCGCGACCGCCGCAAAATCTCCGACATCGAATACCACACCCAACAGCAGCTCAAGGCCGAAGTCATTCCCGGCCTCGAACCCAAGCAGCGCCCTCCGCAAGCCTCCTTCGGTGGCCGTGGTGGCGATGACCGCCGTGGTGGTTTCGGTGGTGGCCGTGGCCGCCCCGCACCCCGCCGCGAAGGTGGTTTCGGTGGCAACGGTGGTTTTGCCGGTTTTGGCCGCAGCGACAAGGGCGGTTTCGACCGTGCCGAACGCGCTCCCCATGACCGCTTTGCCGACCGCAGCGGCCCCCGCCCCGAGTTTCGTGGTGGCGACCGTCCTGCTCCCGCCTGGGCCAACAACGAGCAGCGCCCCGCCGCTCCCCGCTTCGAGCCCCGCAATGACCGCCCCGCGTTCAACAGCGACCGCCCAGCGTTCAACGCAGACCGCCCTGCCTTCGGTGACCGTCCCGCCTTCAACGCCGACAAGCGCGGCGGTGCAGGCCGTGGCTTTGACCGCGAAGGCGGTCGTGAAGGTGGCCGTGGCGGTTTCGACCGCGAAGGTGGCCACCACGAAGCTGGCCGCAGCTTCGAAGGCCGTGGCGACCGCGCTCCCCACGGTGCGCCCCGTGGCGATTTCAAGCCCCGCCGCCCCGCTGGCCCAGACAACCGTTTTGCCTCTGGCGACGGCCCACGCCGCCGCACCACGGCACGCTGAGCATCGGTGGGGTATCTGCCCCGCCTGATCTCGGTTCCCAATAAAAAAGCCAGTCATTGACTGGCTTTTTGCATTTCAGGGCCAAGTTCGGCGCTGAAGCAACCCCAGATGCACCGCTTCAGTTCATGCCATTGCGGCTGGCCAGCTCCACAAACAGGGCGGAGTGATCCAG
>CALMMY010000141.1 GCA_937868695.1 uncultured Comamonadaceae bacterium | reverse complement strand
GGCTCGCCCAGCACCTGGCTCACGCTCACGGTGGCGGGGCTGGCCATGGGCATGATCATCTTCATCATCGCCTCGGGCCTCACGCTGGTGTTCGGCCTGATGGACGTGCTCAACTTCGGCCACGGCGTGTTCATAGCGCTCGGCGCCTTTGTGGCCACCAGCGTGCTGGGTGCCATGGGCGACTGGACGGGCTCTGAGCAGCTGTGGCGCAACATGGTAGCGGTGCTGCCCGCCATGCTGGTGGCCATGGCGGTGGCGGGCGCCGTGGGCCTGGCGTTCGAGCGCTTCATCGTGCGCCCGGTGTACGGCCAGCACCTCAAGCAGATCCTCATCACCATGGGCGGCATGATCATTGGTGAAGAACTCATCAAGGTCATCTGGGGCCCGGCGCAGATACCGCTGCCGCTGCCCGAAGGCATGCGCGGCTCGCTGTTGGTGGGCGATGCCGCCATCGAAAAATACCGTCTGATCGCCGTGGTGGTGGGCCTGGTGGTCTTCGGCGTGCTGGCCTGGACGCTTTCGCGCACCAAGGTGGGCCTGCTGATCCGCGCTGGCGTGCAGGACCGTGAAATGGTCGAAAGCCTGGGCTACCGCATCCGCCGCCTGTTCGTGGGTGTGTTCGTGGTGGGTTCGGCGCTGGCGGGCCTGGGCGGTGTGATGTGGGGGCTTTACCAGCAGAGCGTGGTGCCGCAGATGGGCGCGCAGGTCAATGTGCTGATCTTCATCGTCATCATCATCGGCGGGCTGGGCAGCACGGGCGGTGCGCTCATCGGTGCGCTGCTGGTGGGGCTGATGGCCAACTACACGGGTTTTCTGGCCCCCAAGGTGGCGCTGTTCTCGAACATTGCGTTGATGGTGGCCATTTTGCTGTGGCGGCCGCAGGGTGTGTACCCGGTCACCAACCGATGAAACCCCCTGAGTCGCTTCGCGCCTTCCCCCTGGAAGGGGGACGCCGCCAGTGCGGCGGGGCGGCCCTTGCACGGCGGCCGCTGGCTTCGTGCACGCCAGTTGCGGGCGCAGTGATCCGTGAACAGCATGAATAACGGAAAGATATCCATGTTCCAACGACTTCTCTCAGGCGACTACCCGCGCAGCAAGGTGCTGGCGGTCATTCTCGTGGCCATTTTTGTGGGCCTGGCGTTTGCTCCGTTTCTGTTTCCCGGCGTCAAGGCGCTCAATGTGGCGGCCAAGGTGCTGGTCTTCGTGGTGCTGGTGGCCAGCTTCGATCTGTTGCTGGGCTACACCGGCATCGTGAGTTTTGCGCACACCATGTTCTTTGGCATTGGTGCCTACGGCATTGCTGTGGCCACCACGCGCATGGGGCCCACCTGGGCTGCGCTGGGCGTGGGTATTGGCGGTGCGCTGCTGTTGTCGCTGTTGCTGTCGCTGGCGGTGGGGCTGTTTTCGCTGCGGGTGCGGGCCATCTTTTTTGCCATGATCACGCTGGCCGTGGCGGCGGCGTTCCAGACGCTGGCCTCGCAGCTGTCGGACATCACCGGCGGCGAGGACGGCCTGACCTTCAAGGTGCCCGAGCTGCTCTCGCCGAGCTTCGAGCCCTTCGAGACCGAGGTGCTGGGCGTGCTCATCGACGGCAAGCTGATCACCTACTACCTGCTGTTCGTCACGGCCGTGGTGCTGGTGCTGGCGCTGCTGCGCATCGTGAACTCGCCGTTTGGCCGTGTGCTGCAGGCCATCCGCGAGAACGAGTTCCGCGCCGAGGCCATCGGTTATCGCGTGGTGGTTTACCGCACCACATCGAGCGTGCTGTCGGCACTGTTTGCCACGCTGGCGGGTGCCATGCTGGCGCTCTGGCTGCGCTACAACGGGCCCGACACCTCACTGAGCTTTGAAATCATGATGGATTGCCTGCTCATCGTGGTGATTGGCGGCATGGGCACCATCTACGGCTCGGTCATTGGTGCTGTGCTGTTTGTGGTGGCGCAAAGCTACCTGCAAGATTTGTTGCGCCTGGGGCATGAGGCCACCACTGGCCTGCCATGGCTGTCGGCGCTGCTCTCGCCAGACCGCTGGCTGCTGTGGCTGGGCGTGCTGTTTGTGCTTTCGGTTTATTACTTTCCCTCCGGCGTCGTTGGACGCCTGCGATCTCTGCGCGCCCAAGCCTGAGCGCGTTTTTGTGTCAGTGAAAAAGGAGACAACATGAAAGTGAATCTGCACGACAACCGCGCCCGGAAAGTGGCCATGACTGCGTTGGCAGGGGCTGTGATGGCCGCATGCGGGGGCTCATCCAACCCGACCAATGACCTTCCCGCCGGCATCACACCGGTGAGCGCCACGGTCTACCCGGCTACAACAGCGGGCAAGGGGGACACTGCCGCCACGCAGGACTTGTTGACCGGTGGCATTGGCAAGACCGGGTTGGGCGCCGCCACGCCGGCCTATGCCGATCCCGCCAACCCCACAGCGGCAGAGCTGCGCCGCAATGCGCTGTATTCCAACTACCGCGGCATTCTGGATTACTCAGTCAATGGGGGCTACGGCAGCCTGTATGGCCCCAATGTCACGGCTGCAGGCGCAGTCACGACCGGCGAGGGGCTGATTCCGGGCCGCGAATACGTGGCGGTGCTCGACGACGGCTCGGGCCGCAAGCGGACGGTGATTGCGGTGCAGGTGCCCGACAGCTTCAACCAGGCCAACCCCTGCGTGGTACTGGGCGCCTCGTCGGGATCGCGCGGGGTGTATGGCGCCATCGGCACGGCCGGCGAGTGGGGCCTGAAAAAGGGCTGTGCCGTGGCCCTGACCGATGCCGGCAAGGGCGTTGGCCTGTACGACATGATGGACGACACCGTGCACAAAATTGATGGCACGCGCGCCACCCGCACGGCCGCAGGCTCCCTCAATTTCTTTGCCGCCAACATCACCGATGCAGCGCGCACCGCCTACAACGCGCTGTTCCCGAACCGCCTGGCCATCAAGCAGGTGCACTCGCAGCAGAACCCCGAAAAAGACTGGGGCACCGACACGCTGGCGGCCGGGCGTTATGCCATGTTTGTGCTGAACGACCGCTATGGGACGGCCGCCAATCCGGTGCCGTTCACGCCGGAAAACACCATCGTGATTGCCGGCTCTGCATCCAACGGCGGTGCTGCTTCGCTGGGTGCGGCCGAAAAAGACAGCGGTGGGCTGATTGAT
>CALMMY010000140.1 GCA_937868695.1 uncultured Comamonadaceae bacterium | reverse complement strand
CGGGCACAGGCGGCGCACCAGGCGCTGGGCCAGCACGCCCAGCAGGCTGGAGCTGAGCAAAAAGGGTTCGATGCCCATGTCGGCCAGGCGGGTGACGGCGCTGGCCGCGTCGTTGGTGTGCAGCGTGGCCAGCACCAGGTGGCCGGTGAGCGAGGCCTGCACGGCAATCTGCGCGGTTTCAAAGTCGCGGATTTCACCGATCATGATGATGTCCGGGTCCTGGCGCAGGATGGCGCGCAGCGCCTTGGCAAAGGTGAGGTCGATCTTGGCGTTGACCTGGGTCTGGCCCACCCCGGCCAGCTCGTATTCGATGGGGTCTTCCACCGTCATGATGTTGTTGCGGGCCGCGTCCAGCTTTTGCAGGGCCGAGTACAGCGTGGTGGTTTTGCCCGAGCCGGTCGGGCCGGTGACGAGGATGATGCCGTGCGGCTGGGTGATCAGCTTCTCGAAGCGGGCCAGCGTGTCGCCCTGCATGCCCACGGCTTCCAGGCTCAGTTTGCTTTCGGTCTTGTCCAGCAGGCGCAGTACAGCCCGCTCGCCGTGGGCGCTGGGCAGGGTGCTCACGCGCACGTCGATGGCGCGGGTGCCCAGGCGCAGGCTGATGCGGCCATCCTGTGGCAGGCGTTTTTCGGAGATGTCCAGCTCGGCCATGATTTTCAGGCGGCTGATGAGGGCCGCGTGCAGTGCCCGGTTTGGTTGCACCACATCACGCAGCGTGCCATCGACCCGAAAGCGCACGCTGGAATGGCGCTCGTAGGGCTCGATGTGGATGTCGCTGGCCCCGTCGCGCGCGGCCTGTGACAGCAGGGCGTTGAGCATGCGGATGATGGGTGCGTCGTCAGCGGCTTCCAGCAGGTCTTCCACGGCGGGCAGATCCTGCATCATGCGGCTGAGGTCGGCATCGCTCTGCACCTCGCTGACCACGGCTGCCGCGCTGCCACCGCTGGTCTGGGCGGCGTAGGCGGCGCTGATGCGCTGGGTCAGGGCCGCCGCCGGGTGGCTGATGAGCTGGCGCGGCGCAAACTGGCGCATCACTTCGCTCAACGCCGACAGGCGGGCCATCGCCAGGGCTTCTTCTTCCTCGGTGCTGGCATCTTGCGGGCCGGCCCAGTGCAGACATTGGTCTGCACCGTCTTGCTCCAGCAGCAACAGGTTCTCACGGGCGAAAGCGTAGGGGAGGGGGTACTTCACGGTGGGCCTGCGGTGGGGGCGTGGGGGTCAGTTGGCTGTGGCGGGGGCGCTGGCTGGCTGCGCGGGCTTGACCAGTGCGCCCAAACCGCCTTTGCCCATGCCTTGCTCGATGTTCTGGGGCAGCACCGGGGCCTCGTTGATGCCCAGCATGCGGCTGCCAAAGTCATCGTTGCGCGGCTGGGCCTGTTGTTGCAGGGTGCGCATGGTGTCGTATCGGTCTTGCGTGAGCGATTCGGTCTGGCGGGCATCGCGCATCACCACCGGACGCAAGAACACCATCAGGTTGGTTTTTTTGCGCCCCCGCGACTGGCTCTTGAACAGGTTGCCGATGATGGGCACATCGCCCAGGCCGGGCACCTGATCGACGTTGCCCGAGTATTCATCCTGCAACAGACCTCCCAGCACCACGATCTGGCCGTCCTGCACCAGCACATTCGATTCGATGGAGCGTTTGTTGGTGATCAACCCCGTGCTGGTGTTGACCGAAGAGGCCACCACGCTGGACACCTCCTGGAAGATGCTCATCTTGACGGTACCGTTCTCGCTGATCTGCGGTCTCACCTTCAGCGTCAGGCCCACGTCTTTGCGTTCCACGGTCTGGAAGGGGTTGACTGTGCCCGTGGTGGTCCCCGAGTTGGTGAACTGCCCGGTCACAAACGGCACGTTCTGGCCGATGACGATTTTGGCCTCTTCGTTGTCCAGCGTCAGCAGGTTGGGGGTGGACAGCACGTTGCCATCGCCTGTCTGCTCCAGGAAGCGGGCCAGAAAGCCCAGCACATACACGCCGTTTTTCTCGCTGGCCAGGCCCAGGTTCAAGCCCTTGCCGGGTGTCACGGTGCCGCTGGCTCCGCCCACGGCCAGGTTGATGATGTTGCTGCCGCCCGAGCCGAAGTTGGTGCCCAGCAGGCCGATGACGCTGTCGCCCTTGTTGCCCAGCGGGCCTTGCCACTGGATGCCGAACTCGGCGGCCTTGTCGGCATTGACCTCGACGATCAGGCTCTCGACAAATACCTGGGCGCGGCGGGTGTCCAGCATGTCGATCACGGCCCGCATCTGCCTGAACTGTGGCTCGGGCGCGGTGATGATGAGCGAGTTGGTGGCCGGGTCGGCCTGGATCTGGCCGCCGGTGGAGACCTGGTTGGTGCTGCCCAGTGTGCCTGTGGCACCTGTGGCGGTGGTGTTGCCGGTCAGGTTGGATGTGCGCACCTGTGTGGTGGTGGTTGCCGCTGTGGCTGCACCCGCTGTTGTGGTGTTGCCGGAGAAGCCGCCCTCGGCGGCCATGGCGGCGCGCAGGGTGGTGGCCAGTTGCACGGCATCGGCGTTTTTCAGATAGACCACATGCACATTGCCACTGGCTTTGTCGGAAGAAGGCCGATCCAGCTTGTCGGCCAGCGCACGCACCAGAGCCTGGCGGGCGGGGTTGGCCGTGCGCACCACCAGCGAGTTGCTGCGCGGCTCGGCCAGGATGGTGGTTTTGAAGGCGTTGTCGGCCTGGCCCTGGCCTGCCTGGGCAGCGGTGGTGGCCGATCCGCCTTCGGTCAGCTTCAGCACCAGGGGGGCCAGGTCGGCAGCCACGGCGTGCTTGAGCGGGATGATGTCCACATCGGTGGCGTTGGATACATCCAGCGCAGCAATGATGCGGCCCAGGCGTTGCAGGTTGTCGGCGTAGTCTGTGATGACCAGCGCATTGGTGCCGGGGTTGACGTTGATGGTGTTGTTGGGGCCGATCAACGGGCGCAGAACGGGCACCAGGTTGTTGGCATTTTCGTGGCGCAGGCTGAAAACTTGCGTGACGATCTGGTTGCCCCCCACCGCCGCACCGGGCAGGTTGCTCACGGGGCCTGCATTGACCGCGCCCACTTGCAGTTTGCCGTCGGCTTCGGGCACCACCTTGTAAAGCCCGCCCGACTCCACCAGCGCAAAGCCTTGCAGGCGCAGCGTGGCGGCAAACTGGTTCAGCGCCACAGTGGGTGTAACGGGTTTTTCGGTAGACAGGCTGATCTGGCCTTTGACTCTGGGATCCACCACCACGTTGTGCCCGGTGAGCGTGGCCATGGCGCGGGCCACCGATTCGATCTCGGCATTGACAAAGTTGAGCGTGATGGGCTCCCCCGAGCGCACGCTGCCCGGCCCTGCTGGCTGGGCCTTGGCCGGTGTGGCTGTGGGCAGGTTTTGGGCCAGTGCGTGTGAGGGGAGAAACGCCACAGAGCTTGCCATCAAAGCGAAACAAGCTATCCAAACGGGAGTGAGTTTGCCGGGTTGTGCTTGGCCGGGTTGTGTCATGGGTGTCATCCGATCTTGATGAGGGTGCGCTTGCCTTGGCGGCGACCCAGTATGTTCATGAGGTTGGCCAGGGCCTCTTCGCGGCCTGGGCTGGCTTCGGCCTGCCCCTCAAAGCGCAGGCGGCCTGCAATCCACTGGCCGCTGCCTTGCAATTGCAGCGCACCTTGCAGGGTTTGCAGGCTGAGGGGGGCGTTGTCGGCGGCTTGCCACACCAGCCGGTAGCTGCCCATCGGGCGCAGGGTGGACAGGCGGCTGGCGGCATCCAGTGCATCCAGCGTGGCGCGGCCTTCGCCTTGCACGCCTTTGGGCGTGATGTGCAGCGTGAGACCGGGAGTGGACAGGTGCAGCCGGGCTTGCAGTTGCAGGGTGTTCCAGGGGGTGCCCAGGCCGGTCAGCCAGTCGGCTGGCCACTCGCTGGCATGGCTGTCCACGGCCAGATGCAGGCTTTGCCAGCTGGGTTGCAACCACAGTTGCAGGCCAGTGGGGGTGCAGCAATCGGCCTGAATGCGGACGGACAGGGCTGGGCCAGTGGGGGTGGTGCCGGTTGTGGTGGCATCTGCGCTCTGCGCCCTGCGCCAGGCGGGTGCCAGCTGCCACTGCACGGTGCCGGGCAGTGCAGCGCGGTCTTGGCTGCCAGGCCCACCTGTCAGCACCAGCTGGGCCTGGCCGCGCCAGACCGTGCCCCTGGCGTTGAGCAGCTGCACATGCCCCTGTGTGAGGGTGTGCAGGCCGTGCGCCAGCCAGTTTGCAGGGGCTTGCAGCAGGGTGGTCAGCAAGGCCCCCGTCAAGGCTGCCACCGTGGCCAGCCAAACCAGGCTGCGCGGGGCAGCGGCTTGGGCAGCACGCGGTGTGCGCGTGGCGGTGCCGTGGGTGGTGCGGCTGTTGGTGCGCTTGAACATGGATGTGGTGAACGTGCCGATGCGGGTATCAGCGGCCAAGCTGGAACACCAGATTGCCTTGCCAGCGCACAACGGGGCCTGCCGTGTCTGCGGTTGGTATGGCAGCAGAGGTGGTGGCGGTCTGTGCCGGAGATGCCATCTGGCTCAGCCGGGCTTCGCTTGGGGTGAGGCGGGCATTGCCGCGCACTTCGGCCAGCCATTGGGCCAGGGCTTCGGGTTCGGTGGCTTGCAGGGTGACGGTGGCCTGGTCGCCCAGCAGCGTCAGGCGGGCGGTGGGGCCAAGCAGCCGGGATGTGGCCTGCTCCAGTGCCCGCAGGCTGTCGTCGCGGCCCATGCCGGGTTGGGTCTTCAATCGGTTGGCCTGATCGGCCAGTGCCTGCATGCGGGCAAGTTGGGCATTGAGCTGGGCATGCTGTGCATCGGCCTGGCGCAGGGTGGCCAGTGCCGGTGCCAGTGCCACCCACCACAGCAGCGCAGCGGTGGTGATGCCAACGGCCAACAACACGGCACGGCGCTCACGCGCAGCCAGTTTGTGCCACACCTGGCGGGCGGTGTCGAGTAAGGTGGCCAGCTTCATGGCTGGGCCCCCTGTGGCATGGGTTGCATGCTCAGCACAGGCGCGGTGTACTGGGTGCGCCAGCCTTGGGCTTGCAGGCCGTCGCGCACGGCTTGCAGGTTGGGGGGATTGGGATTGGCCAGCGTGAGCTTGATGCTGGTGGGCGCATATTCAATGGCTGTCACCGCCATACCATCCTGTGCAATGGCCGAAAAAGATTGAAGAAAGGGTTCCAGATCGCCGGGGCTGACATCGCCAGCCGAGCGAATCAGCCTGGCCACTTCGCGCTGCATTTGCAGCGGGGCATCCAGCACCAAGGTGATGTGGGGGAAGGTCTGCGTCAGCAGTTGGCTGACTTGTGCCCGTTTGGCTTGCAGGCTGCGCCGCTCTTGCCAGGCTGAAGCGTTGAGCCCCACCAGCAGGCTGGCTGCCAGTACTGCCAAGCCCCAGCGGGCTGGTTTCCAGGCTGGGGCATATGCCGCCATGCGCAGGGCCTGCGCCCAACGCTGGCCGCGCCGGGCTCCGGCGGACAGGCGCACCTCAAACTGCGCCATGTTCCAGCCGGTCTGGCTGCTGGCCAGCAGGCGCTGGGCCGTGGTTTGCACGGCAAACGGGAGGTCGAGCGCAGCCTCAGCTGCCCCGGCGCAGGCCGGTTCGGCCTGCCGGGGGGTGTCGGGTGTGGTGCGCAGCATGGCACCCAGCACAGCGGGTGGCAGGTGGGCGGCGGGTTGATTGGGTGTGGCGGATGTGGACAGCGGGGCAGTCAGCACACCCAGCGGCCCGGCGCTGACCAGCCAGGCACTGTCGGCACAGGCCAGCGCATGCAGCTGGGGTTGAGGTTGGGGGCACAGGTCGGGCACGATGCGCGAGGCTGGCCGACCCGCTTGGTGCAGTGCGGTCAGCCAGTGTGTCAGCTGTGCCCGCTGGCAGGCGGCCACCCAGCCAGTCTGCCCCGGTTGCAGGCCAGGTTGCAGGGCCAGGTGCAGACTGGCGGTGTCGGCCAGCAAGCGGTCTTCCAGCAGGCCGTCCAGTGCCTGACGCAGGCGGGTGGCGTTGATTTTGGGCAGGGTGAGTTGATGCCACGAGGTGGCCAGCACCGGCAGTACCAGCACCACTTCGTCATCGCGCGGCAGCAGGGCGGTGGCATCGGTGCCGTGGGCCATAACTGTTTGGCCATCGCGGCTCTGTACCCACTGCCACTCTGTGGCGAGCTCCGTGCCTCCCGCTGTGGGGGCGATGGCCGGTGGCGTGGCGGTGTCACCGGGCGCTTGTCTGCCCAGTATGGGTTGCACCATCAGCATGGCTGGTCTCCGGCGGCCCACTGGGCGCGTGGCTGTGAGCATGGCGGGCAAGTGGGTGGCAAATCAAGTCTCACAGCGTGGGGGTGTTCAAGGGCTGAAGGTGGGCTGGGCCAAGTTGGGCAAGCTTGGGGCCGGTACGAAGCGCCCAGGCAACGGGTGTGGCGCATGCGGCGGGCTGACAGGTCGGCGCTCATTGTAGGGATGTGGTCACGGGTGTGGTGCCGGGCGTGCCGGGCACAGGGGGGATGGCCGTGGCGGCGGTGCGCTCGCGCCAGAGTGTTTTCACATCCAGCCCGTTGCGTACCAGCAAAGAGTGTTCTTCCAGCACCCTCTCGCCCAGGCGCATGCGGCCACGCACCACGAAGTAGCGGCTGGTGGTGGCATGCACACCTTCTTTCAGCGTGTTGGTGGCCCCGCCCAGAAATGGGGTGGCATCAGCCAGGGTTTTGAAGGGTTGCAAGGCCCGTTGTTGCACCATGCGTTGGGCGCGGGCCATGTCCATGTCGGGGATGGCGGCCATCAGCACTTCCACCGGGGCCGTGTTGATGTTCACAGCCGTGCGTTCAGGCAGGATGGAAACGAAGGGGCTGAGCCTGTTGAGGCTGGCTGGTGACAGACCCAGCCAAGTGAGCTGTGCCAGCCGTTTGGGCAGCAGGGGGGCATTGGCCGTGTCGCGCCTGGTGGTTTGGCCCGATGCGGTACCGCCCGCCGAGCCTGTAGCGGCCTGGTTACTGGCGGGCAATTGGGCCAGGGTGGCTGTCACCCAGAGGGAGGCCAGGTTGTTGAGTTCGGCCCGGTTGAGCCCGAGTTGTTCAAACAGGCGGGCAAACATGCGTTGGTCGGCTTCGGACAGTTTGCCCTCATTGACCAGATTGGTCAGGTTCAGCCGACTTTGCTGATCTTGGATATCACCCGACAGAAAAGCATCCAGCGCCGGAGGTGGGTCGGTGTTTTTGTCGGCGGCCAGAAAGCTGGACAGGCGGGCTTCCTGCAAGCCGATGGCCCAAGGCTCGGCCAAGTGGTCGGCTGCGCCGGTGTTCTGGTTGGTACGGGCATCTTCGCGCAGGATGAGGCGTGTCCAGTCGAGCGCGCCGGTCAGTATCCAGCCCGATTGCAGGCGGTCACGTTCGGCCTGCTCCACTTCCACATGCCGCCACTGTTGCCACAGGGCGGCACTGGCCAAGGTGGCCACCAGTGTCACGGTGAGCATGGCCAGCAACAGGGCCGCGCCACACTGGGCCGACAGGGTTGTGCCCGGCTTGCGGTGTCGCATGGTGGCTGGTTGCTGCCCAGGCATGTTCATGACTTGCCTCCGCCCAGCACGGGTCTGGCCCAGTCGCGCACCAGATCCCCTGTCACGGTCTGACCAGGCGACAGGGTCAGGATCAACCGCACGCCATCGGGCAGTGTGCCCAGGTTGCGGCCAGTGGCCGGTGTGCCTGCGGGTGAGTCGGCGGCGGGGGCGGTGCCGTCAGCCGACAGGGGGTTGGTCCAGGTGTCGCCCCTGAAATAGAACACCTGCCAGCCTGCCGACTTGGCCACCGCCACTTGCTGCCCGGCATCTTCAGGCACAGGGCGCTGGCCCCAGCGGGCGGCTTGCTCCCAGGCTTGATTGAGAGCGGTGAGGGTTTGCAGGCCAGTGGCCTGCCAGCGTGTCCACTGGCCTTGTTGCAGTGTCCAGGCCACCACACGCACACCGGGGCTGCCGGTGCCAGCCGACTCCAGAGGGTCGCGCCGGGTCAGGCGCAGGGTGCGGCCATCGAAATCGAGTGCGGGCACTGCGCCGGTTTCCTGAATGGCATCCAGGTCGGCGGCCCACTGGCCCAGTCCGGCTTGCAGGGCCAGCAGGTCATCGGCCCGCTGGCGGGTGATGCTTTCGGTGCGCGACATGCCATCGAGCGCCTGCCATGACATGTACGACATCAGCCCCATGACGGCGATGGCCACCAGCAGTTCGATCAGCGTGAAGCCCCGCTGTGGCCTGCATGCCGCCGCCAGTGGGTGACGGGCTTGCAGGTGGTGGTGTGGTGGGGGCAGGTGGTGCATGGTCAGAACCTGCCCACCACGGTGGACACTTGCAGCAGGGTGATGGTGGCCGTTGTGGCGGCACTGGCCTGTGCGCCAGCGGTTGGCGACAGCACCCGCACATCCACGCGCCTGAAGTTGGGGTTGGGGGTGGGCAGCACATCCACCGCCACCGTCAGCACCCGACCGGCCTGGGTACAAGACACTTCGTTGCGGCCCACGCCAGGCATTTGCCGCGACAGCCGCACTTTGGCCAGTTCGTTGTCGGCGCACAGTTGGGCCAGCAACTGGTCTTCTTGTCTGCCCGACATCTGTGTGAGTGCGCCAGTGGCTTTCATGCCCGCCATGAGCGCAATCGACACCACCGCCAGCGCCACCAGAATTTCAATCAGCGTGAACCCGCGTGCAGACATGGTCACTGCGGTGCGGAAGTGGGTGCGGGCATGCTGCCCACTGTGAACGGGCGCAGACCATCTGTGCTCAGCCACAGGGTGCGGCCTTGCAAGCTCAGGCTGAGGTGTTGCGGAGCCATCATGGGCTCTGGCCCCAGGGCCATGCGGGTCAGGCCCGCTGCCGTGCCCTCGCCCAGCCAAGGACGGAACTCACCGTTCAGCTCAAAGCCGCGCGGTGCTGTTTGCCAGATGATGGGCACCCCCAGCGTGCGGGAGTGGGCGCGGGCCGACTCCAGCAAAGCCGCCAGCCGCTGGGCCTCACGCTCCAATTGTGTGGCCGAGGCATCGCGCAGCGACAGACTCACCCCGGCTGTGGCCAGGGCCACGATGCTGACCACCACCAGCAGCTCCAGCAGGGTGAAGCCGCGCTGGAGGCGGGCTGGCTGCTCAGGGCTGCCAGGAGCCGATGTCTGCATTGTTGCCTTCGCCGCCGGGCAGGCCATCGGCCCCCAGCGACAGCACATCCACTTCGGCATGCACACCGGGATTCAGGTACTGGTAGGGGCGACCCCAGGGGTCGGCGGGCAGCTTGTCCAGGTAAGGCCGCCAGTTGGGTGGGGCGGGGTTGGTGGTGGGTTTGGCGGTCAGCGCGGCCAGTCCTTGCTCGCCAGTGGGGTAACGCTGGTTGTCCAGACGGTACAGCTTCAGCGCCTGCATCAGGTTGTTGACATCGGTTTTGGCTGCGGTGGTGCGGGCATCGTCGGCCCTGTCCAGCACATTGGGCACGATCAGTGCGGCCAGCACGCCGATGATGACCAGCACCACCATCAGCTCAATCAGGGTGAATCCGCGCTGCACCAAGGCGGGCAGTCGGCACCCGGTGCGGTGGGTTTGGAGGAGCTGCTGGCGGCGCAGCGTGGTCAACGAGGGCAAGGCTGGTATCAAGGTGGTCTCCCGGAACATGGGGCTGAATCATAATGGCCGCACCATGAATGCCGCATACCGCTCCCCTTCTCCGCCAACGTCTTTTGTGTTGTCTGCCGTTCCCCGCTGGGTGGTGGGGATGGTGACGGTGTTGGTGTGGCTGGCTGCGGGCGCTTGCGTGGCCTATTGGGTGATGCGCGGGCTGGGTCAGGGGGCGGTCACCCCGGTGCCAGTGGCCCCGGCTGCGGCGGTGGCGGTCGATTCCCAGGCTGTGGCCCGTGCGTTGGGTGCGCGCCTGCTTGTGCAAAACACGGCAGCGGCGGCACCTGTGCAGGCGGATGCCGCCAGCCGTTATGCGGTGCTGGGTGTGGTGGCCCCAGCGAATGCTGGCTCCAGTGGCTCTGGCGTTGCCCTGATTGCAGTGGAGGGCCAGCGTGCTGCGCCTTACCGTGTGGGTGCGGTGCTGGATGAGCGGTGGGTGGTGCGCTCGGTGGGGCGCACTGCGGTTGAGCTGTCGGCCCAGACTGCACCGTCTTCGGTGGGTGCAGCTCCCGCTGTGTTGACGTTGACCGTACCCCAGCGGGCCATGACCTCCACCAACCCTTGATTTCGGTGGTTCAAGCGGCTACTTCACCTGGCGGCTGCCAGTGGCACCACTGACCATAGCCTGGGGCAGATGTTGGCCACATGCTGGCCTGTGCCGGAGCCTGTGCCCTGAGCAGTTGACCCGTTTGGGCTGAGCGGCCCAGCCAGTGCATGGCACGGATCACACCCGCGTGGGTCACCCAGACGGTGGTGGTGTGCTTCGTTTCTGGCCTTCCCGGCAGAGGATGAGCGTTTGTTGCCTGGGTATGCCGG
Source organism: uncultured Comamonadaceae bacterium (assembly GCA_937868695.1). Classification (GTDB taxonomy): domain Bacteria; phylum Pseudomonadota; class Gammaproteobacteria; order Burkholderiales; family Burkholderiaceae_C; genus UBA2334. The sequence continues at coordinate 4,245 of CALMMY010000140.1, read as the reverse complement.
TCGGTCAGTGTGTCGTGCGCAGCCTGGCCCACCCGTTGCACGAATGCATGCACGGTTTCGCCGCTGTGGCCCACCGGGCAGTGGGCAAAGTCGGTGGCCCAGGCATCCAGCTCGTGCCGGGGAATGTCGTTCCAGGCCACACCTTCCCACTGGCCAAAATGCATTTCAGCCAGCCGTGAGTCCACCGTCAGCTGGCTGGCAGGCAGCACGGCTTGCAGCGCCTGTGCCAACTGCAGACAGCGCAGCAAGGGCGAGCAGCGCAGCACCACATGGTGGTGGGGTTGCGTTGCCAAGGCCACAGCAAGTTTGGCGGCGGCTTGTCGGGTCAGGGTGGCATCGGCGGGCCAGTCGGTGTGGCCGTAGCACACTTGGCTGGGTGGTTGGCCATCGGGGGCCAGCGGCAAGGCGTGGCGCGCCAGCCACAGCGTGGTCATGCCAGCGCAACCAGCATGCCCAGCAAAAAAGTGGCCTCACACACTTGCTGGGTGGCACCCAGCCCGTCTCCGGTGAAGCCGCCCAGGCGGCGTTTCAGCAGCGCTGTCATGTACAGCCAGCCCAATCCTGAACCACACAATGCCAGCAGAATGCTGGATAAATGCATAGCTGGTTGTGCATATTCAATGAACATAAATGACAAAAAAAGCCACAAAATTCCGACCGTCAAGGCAGGGCCGGTGATTTGGTCGGCCAGTGGTTTGGATTTGGAGCCTGCCGCATCGCCCACATGGGGCAGCAGCCGGATGGTCAGCATGGGCCAGGTGCGCGAGGCCACATGGGCCAGCAGCAGGGTGCCCAATGCGGCTTGTGCATCCACGCTGGCCAAGGTGGCCAGCAGGGCCACCTTGGTGATGAGCGCCAGCACCAAGGCCAACGCCCCAAAAGCCCCCACGCGGGAGTCTTTCATGATTTCGAGAGCGCGGTCACGCTGGTAGCTGCCTCCCAAACCATCGGCCACATCGGCCAGGCCGTCTTCATGGAAGCCGCCGGTCAGCATCACCGTGGCCACGGTGCTGAGTGCAGCGGCCAGCAAGGGTGTGTGCGCTGTTGCGGGCAGCAGGGCCAGTGTGGCAGCGAACACGGCAGCGGCCACCCCGCCCACGATCAACCCCATTGCCGGGAAATGCGCCACGCTGGCCCGCAGCATGGCCGGGCTGTAGCCCACCCAGTTGGCCAGTCTGCCCGTCACGGGAATGCGCGTGAAAAACTGCACCGCCAGCAAAAAGTGGCGAACGCCTTGCAGCATCCGGGTCAGCATGGTTCAGGTCGTGGCACTGGCCTGGCTCACACCTGCGGATTCGAAGCTGGCCATCTCGTTCATCAGCAGCGCTGCCGATTGCACCAGCGGCCAGGCCACCAGTGCGCCGGAACCCTCGCCCAACCGCATGCCCAGGTCGAGCAGGGGTTGTGCCTGCAACTGGTTCAGCATCAGGCGGTGGCCTGCTTCTGCTGATCGGTGTGTGTACACCATGTAGTCGGCACAGTGCGGGTTCAGGCCCCTGGCCACCAGCGAGGCTGCGCCGGCAATGAAACCATCGACCAGCACCACCCGCCGCTCACTGGCGGCTTGCAGCATGGCCCCAGCCATCATGGCAATTTCAAAGCCACCCACTGCAGCCAAGGCGGCCAGAGGTGCGCGGGCTGCCGCATGCAGCTGAGCCACCTTGTGCAACACACGCTGTTTGTGGGTCAGTTGGTCATCGCTCAGGCCCGTGCCCCGGCCCACCACGGCTTCCAACGGTACATCGCTCAGGGCGGCCAGCAGCAGCGAAGCGCTGGATGTGTTGCCTATGCCCATCTCGCCAAAAGCCACCACGTTGCCGGGCAGCTCGCGCACCACGGCCATGCCTTGTTGCAATGTGGCCAGGGCTTGTGCCTCGGTCATGGCCGGGCCATGTGCCATGTTGCGGGTGCCGGGGCCCATGCGGTGGCTGAGCAGACGTGTTCGGCTGTCGTTACCGGATGTGGGCGATGTGGGCGATGTGGCAGAGGCGGGCAGTGCGGGAATGGGGGTGGCCACACCCGCATCCACCACCGTCATGCCAAAGCCGTGCTGGCGGGCCAGTACATTCACGGCGGCTCCACCTTGCAGCATGTTCAGCACCATCTGCACCGTCACGGCCTGCGGGTAGGCCGATACGCCTTCATCGGCCAGTCCGTGATCGGCTGCAAACACCACCACCTGTGGCTGGCGCAGTTCAATGCGGCCAGATTGCTGGATCAAACCCAGTTGCAGCGCCAGGGTCTCAATCTGGCCCAGTGCGCCCAATGGCTTGGTTTTGTGGTCAATCTGGTGGAGCAGGCTGGCTTGCAGGCTTGGGTTGGCGGTACTGGCGATGGCGGGCAGATGCATATCAAAAGAGCAGAAATGGAGTGTTTACGTTTGGTTCAGGGCTGGGTGGCCGGACGCAGAAAAAGCTGGTAAAGCGGATTCGCGGTTTCTTCCACAAACGGGTAGCCCAGTGTGGTGAGAAATTCGGCAAACGCCTCACCATCCTGCGGCGGCACCTGCAACCCCACCAGAATGCGGCCATAGTCGGCTCCCTGGTTGCGGTAATGGAACAGGCTGATGTTCCAGCCTGGGCGCATCAGACTCAAAAAATGAATCAGCGCACCGGGCCGCTCCGGGAACACAAAGCGCAGCAACCGCTCGTCCTGTGCCAGAACCGATGGGCCGCCCACCATGTGGCGCATGTGCTCTTTGGCCAGATCGTCGTGCGTCAAATCCAGCGCCTGGAATCCCTGCTCGCACAGTGCCTGTGCAATGTGGCGGCTTTCGCCCTTGTGCCGGGTGGTCAGGCCCACAAACACATGGGCACGCTCGGGGTGTCCAATGCGGTAGTTGAATTCGGTGATGTTGCGTGGCCCCTTGCCTCCGCCAAAGCTGGGCAGGTGGCCAATCAGCTCACAAAAGCGGCGGAAGCTGCCGCGCTCTTCGGGAATGGTGACGGCAAACAGGGCCTCGCGCTCCTCGCCCACCTCGGCCCGCTCGGCCACAAAGCGCAGGCGATCAAAGTTCATGTTGGCACCGCACAGAATGGCGGCATAGGTTTCGCCCTGGGTGCCGTGCTCGGCCACGTATTGCTTGATGGCGGCCACAGCCAGTGCGCCTGCTGGTTCCACAATGCTGCGGGTATCGACAAAAATGTCTTTGATGGCGGCGCACACAGCATCGGTATCCACCGTCATGAACCCATCGACCAGCCCGCTGGCTATGCGGAAGGTTTCTTCGCCCACCAGCTTCACAGCGGTGCCGTCAGAGAACAGGCCCACATCCGGCAATGTCACCCGTTGGCCTGCGGCCACCGATTGCATCATGGCATCGGAGTCGTTCATTTGAACGCCAATCACCTTGATCTCGGGCCGCACGGCCTTGATGTAATTGGCCACGCCGGAGATCAGACCACCGCCGCCGATGGCCACAAACACCGCATCCAGCTTGCGCATGTCCAAGCCCTGGAGTTGGCGCAGTATCTCCATCGCCACCGTACCCTGGCCGGCAATCACATCGGGGTCGTCAAATGGGTGGACAAAGGTCAGCCCTTCGGCTGCTTGCAGGTGAACGGCATGGTTGTAGGCATCGGTGTAGCTGTCACCGTGCAGCACCACTTCACCACCGAGGTTTTTCACGGCATCGACCTTGAGCTGGGGCGTGGTGGTGGGCATCACGATCACGGCCCGCGTGCCCAGCTTGGTTGCGCTCAGGGCCACACCTTGGGCGTGGTTGCCTGCCGAGGCACAAATCACCCCCCTGGCCAATTGTTCGGCACTCAGGTGCGCCATTTTGTTGTACGCCCCGCGCAGCTTGAAACTGAAGACGGGCTGCAAGTCTTCGCGTTTGAGCAGCACGGTATTGCCCAGCCGCTGCCCAAGGTTGCGGGCAGGGTGCAATTCAGTTTCCTTGGCCACGTCGTACACACGGGCGTTGAGAATCCGGATCAGGTAGTCCTGGGGGGTGAGGGGAGAGGGAGGGGCGGAAGAGGTGCGGGCAGTCATCACAAAATTTATCGGAATCTATGCAGATTGATCGGGCTTGGGCCGGTTGCCACTGCGGCAAGTGCAGCGCGTTAGCGATTAGCGATTGTCGTGATTGTGCGTGGTTGGCAAACTTGCCCGTGCCTGTGTGACTTGCGCATGCAAGCCTGGGAGGCTTCGGTGAATCGTCTTCCAGACAATTTCAAAGTCCACCTTGAAGTAGCCGTGTGCCAAGGCATTGCGCATCTGGTACGCGAAAGCCAGTGGCAACTC